>DASSVX010000303.1:0-4832 GCA_035705655.1 Casimicrobiaceae bacterium | reverse complement strand
CCGAGGAGCGCTCGCGGCTCTGGAAGGCGCGTCACAACGCGTACTATGCCGCGCTGGCGCTTGGGCCCGGCAAGCAGGGCTTTGCCACCGATGCGTGCGTGCCGATCTCGCGACTGACCGACTGCGTGCTGGAGACCAAAGCCGACGTTGCGGCGAGCGGACTGGTCGCGCCGATCGTCGGACACGTCGGCGATGGCAATTTCCATCTCGTCATCCTGTTCGACCCGACGGACGCAGATGAGCGCAGCCGCGCGGAGGCACTTGCGGCACGCGTGTCTTTGCGCGCGATCAGCATGGGCGGCACGTGCACGGGCGAGCACGGCATCGGCGTGCACAAGCTCGACGCGCTCCGCGCCGAGCACGGCGATGCGATTGCGCTGATGCAGGCGGTGAAGCGCGCGCTCGATCCGCTCAATTTGCTCAACCCAGGCAAGACCGTTCCGTTGACCTGACTACTCGCACGTTCATGTTCAAGCTCTATATCGGCAACCGCAATTACTCGTCGTGGTCGTTACGCGGCTTTTTGCTCGCCAAACTCTCGGGCGAGCCTTTCGACGAAGTCGACGTTCCATTGACGGGGCTGACACCGAATCCGGCCAACCTCGCGTTTTCGCCGACGGGCCTCGTGCCGTGCCTGCACGAAGGCGAGATCGTCGTGTGGGACACGATGGCGATTGCGGGGTACCTCGCCGAGCGGCATCCGCAAATGTGGCCCGACGACGTTGCGGCCCGCGCGTGGGCGCGATCGATCAGCGCCGAGATGCATGCGGGCTTTGGCGCGCTGCGCAACGAGATGGCGATGTGCATTCGCGAGCGCGTCGACGTGCGTCCGTGGTCGAGCGCACTCGCCGCGAACATCAAGCGCATCATCGGCATCTTCGACGAATCGCGCCGTCGCTTCGGCGCGGGCGGCGCGTTCCTGTGCGGACGATTCTCGATCGCCGACTGCTTCTACGGCCCCGTGGCGTTTCGCTTCCGGACGTACGGGGTCGACGCCCCGGGTGCCGCGGGCAAATATGTAGAGGCACTCCTTGCGCATCCGTTCATGCAGCAATGGGAACGTGCCGCACTCGCCGAAACGTCGATCATCGAAGCCGATGAGCCGCGGCTTTTGTATCGCGACAAGGTCGCCGCTGCCGGCGGAGCGTCGCGGTCGACGTGACGTCCGGAACTGCCGATCCGGCGCGCGCCGATATCATCGACCGCGTTCGCGCGGCAGCGGCTGACGAGCTGCCGCTGCGCGTTCGCGCGGGTGGAACCAAGGATTTCTACGGCGAGACGCTCGCCGGCGACATCGTCGACGTACGCTCGCTGAATGGAATCGTCGCCTATGCACCCGCCGAGCTCGTCATCACGGCGCGTGCCGGCACGGCCCTCGATGAGATCGAGGCGGCGCTCGCCGAGCATGGCCAGATGCTGGCGTTCGAGCCCCCGCATCACGGCGTCGCCGCGACACTCGGCGGCATCGTCGCATGCGGATTCTCGGGGCCGCGCCGCGCGCAGGCCGGTGCCGTTCGCGACTTCGTGCTCGGCGTACGCATCATCGATGGCACCGGTGAGCCGCTCGCATTCGGCGGCCAGGTGATCAAGAACGTCGCCGGGTTCGACGTATCGAGGCTCATGACCGGTGCGCTCGGCACGCTCGGCGTGCTGACGGAAATCTCGTTGAAAACACTGCCTCGGCCGCGCCGCGAGACGACGCGCGTGATCGAATGCGACGGCGCCAGCGCGCTTCGACGCGTCAACGAATGGGGCGGCAAGCCGTTGCCCGTGTCGGCGACCTGCTATATCGAGGGGCGCCTGTGGGTGCGTTTGTCGGGCGCAGCCGCCGGAATTACCGCCGCTACGCGGGACATCGGTGGCGACGAAGTCGACGGGACGCTGTTCTGGCCGTCGATTCGCGACCAGACGCATGCGCGCTTTGCGACATCGATGCGCAACGACGCGACGCTGTGGCGGCTGTCGGTGCGCTCGACCGCGCCATGGCTCGAGATCGCCGGTGAGCAGATCGTCGAGTGGGGCGGTGCATTGCGCTGGGTCGTCACGACCGATGGTGCTGCCGGATCGACGCTGCGCGCGTGGGCGGCGACGAACGGTGGTCACGCAGCGCTCTATCGTGGAAACGACAAGTCCGCTGGCGCCTTTCAACCGCTCGCGCCGCCGCTGCTCGCGTTGCATCGGCGGCTGAAGGACGTGTTCGACCCGCACCGCATCCTCAATCGCGGCCGACTCTTTGCCGAGATCTAGCAGCAATGGAAACGAATCTACTGCCGTCGCTGCTGGAGACGCCGGAAGGTCGCGAGGCCGACGCAATCCTGCGCGCCTGTGTGCATTGCGGCTTCTGCACGGCGACCTGCCCGACTTATCAGCTTCTCGGTGACGAGCTCGACGGGCCGCGCGGGCGGATCTACCTGATCAAGCAGGCGCTCGAAGGCGGTGAAGTGACGGCGAAGACGCAGCTCCATCTCGATCGCTGTCTGACGTGCCGAAGCTGTGAAACGACGTGTCCTTCCGGCGTCCGCTATGGCCGGCTCGTCGACATCGGTCGACATCACGTCGATGCGCGTGTGGGCCGCGCGCCCGTCGACGCGGCGAAGCGCTCGGCGCTGCGGCGCGGGCTCCTGTCGAAGTCGCTGTTTGGCGCCGCATTGACGCTCGGCCGCATCGCGAAGCCATTCCTGCCACGCGCGATCGGCGATTCGATTCCCGCGCAGCACGCGGCGGGCGCATGGCCGGCACCGCGCCATCAACGACGCGTCGTCATCGCACTCGGTTGCGTGCAGCCCTCAATTGCGCCGAACATCGATGCGGCGACGGCTCGCGTGCTCGATCGACTCGGCATTTCAGCGATTGCCGTCGAAGGCGGACGCTGCTGCGGCGCTTTGTCGTATCACCTGTCCGAGCACGACGAAGCGCGGGCCCTTGCGCGGCGAAACATCGACGCCTGGTGGCCGCATGTCGAACGCGGTGCCGAAGCGATCGTCGTCACGGCCAGCGGCTGCGGCGTCATGGTCCGCGATTATGGTGCCGTGTTCGCGGACGATGCGCTCTACGCGGAGAAAGCACGGCGCATCGCGGCGCTTCTGCGCGACCCTGCGGAGATCATCAGCGCCGCGTGGAGTGGAGTCGACGAGCGCGTTGCCGCGACGAACACGCGGCGCACACTCGCCTTTCACCCGCCGTGCTCGCTGCAGCACGGGCTCAAGGTTCGCGGCGTGGTCGAGCCGCTGCTCGAAGCGATCGGCTTCACGCTCGTCCCGGTCACTGACGCACACCTTTGTTGCGGCTCGGCCGGCACGTATTCGATTCTGCAACCCGAGCTCGCCGATGCATTAAAGGTGCGCAAGTTGCAGGCGCTCGATGAATCGCATCCCGATGTGATAGCGACGGCAAACATTGGGTGCATCACGCATCTGCAGTCGGGAACGGACACGCCGATCCGGCATTGGATCGAGCTCGTCGACGCAGCAATGTCGGAGTCTGCCGCGAGCGCCGGGGGTGGCCGGCGATGAGCGCGGCGCTGGCGCCTTCGACGCGCGATGCGTACACCGCGTTCCTGGCAATCCCGACGCGCTGGATGGACAACGACACGTATGGCCACGTCAACAACGTGACGTACTACTCATATTTCGATACCGTGGTGAACGAGCACCTCATTCGCGCCGGCGGGCTCGACATCCGCGAAGGTAATTCGATCGGCATCGTCGTCGAAACCGCGTGCCGCTTTCACAAGCCGCTGTCGTTTCCGGAAACGATCGACGCCGGACTGGCTGTCGCGCACATCGGACGCTCCTCCGTCGTCTACGAAATCGCGCTTTTTCGCCAGCGGGACGACGAAGCCGCCGCCACCGGGCGGTTCGTTCATGTGTGGGTCGATCGCGCCGAGCGTCGTCCCATCGATGTTCCCGCACCAATCCGCACCGCGGTCGAGGCGCTGCGGCGTTCGCCGGCACATGCATCCCATCGGGATTGAACAAGGCTCGCGCGCGACGGTGGTTTGCGCGCCGATGACCTCGGCAACCCGCGCGGGTGCTGCGCGGTTGCTGGGCGCTTTTCTCGGTGACGATGCGCACTACCGCGCTTCCGCGGCTGCGTACGGCGATGGCGGCGCAGGTGCGCTCGCGCGAGCACTCGACCTCTTTCTCGCGCGGCCGGAGCTGGGCTTCGTGTGGCTCGCGGCGGCTGGCGACGAGATCGTCGGCGCGTGCGTCATCTGCTATGCGATTTCGACATCGCGTGGCGGCATCGTGGCGAAGCTCGACGATGTGACGATCGATCGAGACTGGCAGGGTCGTGGCGTCGGCACGGCAATGCTCGACGCGCTGCGAGCGGAGCTGCGTCGCCTGGGCGTCGGCCGCATCGACACCGCGTGCCACCGCGCCAACGAAGGCGCGTGGAGGTTCTACGCACGGCACGGCTTCCGGCCGCTCGACGAGGAGCGGATCGCGCTTTTACTGTAGGCTCGCAGTTCGTGAAGGTGGTTGAATCCACTCCGGCCAACGGCCGCATCCAACTGCATCGCCCAATTCTGCTGAGGAATAAATGAACCGATTGCTTCCGTTGGCTGGCCTGCTGCTGCTCAGCTGGGCTGGAGCCGCCGCGGCACAGTCCGCCGAACAGATTCCGATGCGGGACTTCTTCCGCAATCCCGATCGCGCGTACTACCGGATCTCGGGCGACGGCAAAACGCTGTCGTTCATGCAGCCATGGGAGCGGCGGATGAACGTCTTCATCCAGCCCGTCGGCAGCTCGCAGGATCCGGTTCGCATCACGTCCGAGAAGGATCGCGACATCACCGATTATTTCTGGAAAGGCGCGAACCGCGTCGTCTA
>DASSVX010000302.1:0-7569 GCA_035705655.1 Casimicrobiaceae bacterium | reverse complement strand
TTCGCGTAGCGGTCGCGGTCGGGCTCGCACACGTTGCACGGCGCGCCGACCGGCACGTAGAGCTTGCCGTCGGGGCCGAAGGCGATGAATTTCCAGCCGTGAGACCCGTCGGTCGGGAATCGATCGGAGACGACGACCGGCGCGGGCGGATGATCGAGGTGCGCCTCGATGTCGGGCAGGCGCAGGATGCGGCTCACCGCCGAGACATACAGCGCGCCGTCGCGGAATGCGACGCCGACCGGCTGCCGAAGCCCCGTGGCAATCCTGCGCACCTTCGCCGCGCCCGTTTTTGCATCGTCGAGCGCAAGCG
This sequence comes from Casimicrobiaceae bacterium, assembly GCA_035705655.1. Taxonomy (GTDB): domain Bacteria; phylum Pseudomonadota; class Gammaproteobacteria; order Burkholderiales; family Casimicrobiaceae; genus VBCG01. The sequence continues at coordinate 7,259 of DASSVX010000302.1, read as the reverse complement.
CATACACGCTGCCTTCGACCGAGCCGACGAACAGCGTGCCGCGCGCGCCGAACGCCATTTCGCGCGCACCGGGGACGCGGGCCACGAGCTCGATCGTGAAGCCCGGCGGCAGGCGAATGCGATCGAGCGGGAGCGGTTGCGCGCAAACCGGCGGCACCGCGAAGACGGTGACGAGCGTGAACAACGAAACCAGGAGCGCATGCATCCGGTCGATCCCTTTGCGGCGCCGCGATCGAGCTTGGATGCGGAGGCGTGCACATCGGTTCAATTCGCGCGGCCCGCTCGTCTATTCGAGTGGCGCAGCGGCGACCGTTGAACGGATCGTCGATTCGACGCGGTGCTATGCTGCATGTTTGCAATCGTGGAACGACCATGAACGCGCCCGGACACGCAGGCACGCTCGATACGCGCCCGGTGAGCCCCGCGGACCTCGTCGGCTACGACATGATTCGCCGGCTCGTCGCGTTCCCCACGGTGAGCCGCGACTCCAATCTCGCGCTGATCGAATGGGTGCGTCGCTATCTCGACGATCTGGGCGCGGCAACCACCCTCACCTTCGACGACGAGCGACGCAAGGCGAACCTGTTCGCCACGCTGGCGGCGCGCGACGGCAACACGACGCAACGCGGGATCGTGCTCTCGGGGCATACCGATGTGGTGCCCGTCGACGGCCAGCCATGGGATACCAATCCGTTCGAAGCGACGCTCGTCGGCGACCGGCTGTACGGACGCGGCGTCGCCGACATGAAAAGCTTCTCGGCGATCGGGCTTGCGTTCGTCCCCGAGTTCGTCCGCCGCGGCCTCGCGCGGCCGCTGCATTTCGCGCTGTCGTACGACGAGGAGATCGGATGCATCGGCGTACGCCGGCTGATCGCCGATGTCGTCGCGAAGGAGATAGCGCCGACCGGCTGCATCATCGGCGAGCCCACCGGAATGCAACTCGTCGTCGCGAACAAGGGGCGCAAGACCTGGCGCTGCCGTGTGCGCGGTCACGAAGCGCACTCGTCGTTGACGCCGCAGGGCGTGAATGCCGTGCAGATCGCCTGCGAGCTCGTTGCGTGGATCACCGAGCGCGGCCGCGAACTGCGCGCCGGGCCGCGACAGGATCCGGCGTACGACGTGCCGTTCACGACGACGCACGTCGGTGTGATCGAGGGAGGCACCGCGCTCAACATCGTTCCGCGTGACTGCGCGTTCGAGCTCGAGATACGCCACCTGCCGATGGACGATCCCGATGCGCTGTTCGAGCGGCTGCGCCGCCACGCCGATTCGCTGCTGCCGGCGATGAAGGCCGTCGATCGCGAAACGTACATCGAGTTCGACGCACTTTCCGGGATGCCCGGCTTCGACAACGCCGGCGGCAATCCGATGGTCGAGATCGGACATGCGTGCAGCGGGTCGGCGCTCGAGCACAAGGTCTCGTTCGGCACCGAGGCGGCGCTCTTCCACGCCGCGTCGATGCCGGCGGTGATCTGCGGCCCCGGCCACATCGAGCAGGCGCATCAGCCCAACGAGTGGGTGAGCCTCGACCAGCTTGCGCGTTGCGAGGCGTTCATGCGCAGGCTCGCGGAGCAGGTCTGCGTCGCATGATGCGTCGATGAGCGGCGCGAACGACGCGGCGCCCCGGATCGACGTCGCGATTCCCGATATCTCGCGCTGGGCAACGGGCAACGCGGGCATCCCGTACGCGTGGTGCTTCGAGACGCCGGTCGCCGGACCGCGCGTCACGATCCAGGCGCTGACGCACGGCAACGAAGTGTGCGGGGCGACGGCGCTCGACTGGCTGCTGCGCAAGCGCATACGTCCGGTCCGCGGAACGCTGACGCTGATCTTCGCCAACGCCGCCGCGTACGAATCGTTCGATGCGAACGAGCCCTACGCGGCGCGCTGCATCGACGAGGACTTCAACCGGATCTGGGACGCGTCGGTGCTCGACGGCGCGCGCCGCTCGCGCGAGCTCGCTCGCGCCCGCGAGCTGCGGCCGGTGTACGACGCAACCGATTTCCTGCTCGATCTGCACTCGATGACCGATGCGTGTCCGGCACTTGCGTTGGCGGGCCGTCACCGCAAAGGGGTCGAGCTCGCGCGCGCGCTTGGCATGCCGCAATATATCGTCGTCGACGCCGGTCATCGCGCCGGCAAGCGGCTGCGCGACTACGCGGGCTTCGATGATCCCGGCGATGCGCGCAACGCGCTGCTGGTCGAATGCGGACAGCATTGGGAACGCCACGCAGCTACCGTCGCGCAGCAATGCGCGCTGCGCTTTCTGCGCCATTTTGGCGTCATCGACGCCGAGCTCGCGGCCTCGCTGATCGGTACGGACGAATTGCCGCCTCAGCGCGTCATCGAGGTCACCGATGTGGTGACCATCGCGAGCGCTGCGTTCTCGTTCGCGCTGCCGGTCGAGGGCATGATGACGATCGGGCACGCGGGCACGCTGCTCGCGCGCGACGGCGAGCGCGAAATTCGAACGCCGTACGACGATTGCGTGCTGATCATGCCGGCGCGCCGGTCGAAGCGGGGCGAGACCGGGGTGCGCATGGGCCGTTACGTCGACTGAGCCGAATCAATCCGCCGGCAGGTCGTACCAATAGCGCCGGGCGCGCTCGCGCTCGGCAAACACCTCGATGGGCTGGCCGGGATTCAGCGCCACGGTGATCGCGCCGCCGTGGTCGGTGCGCGGGCGAGCCGCGCCGGCGTGCGCATAACGCGCGAGGATTTCGCCGCGCGGATGCCCGAACCGGTTTCGATAGCCCGCCGCGATCACCGCGAAGTGCGGCGACACCGCGGCAACGAACGCGGGTGTCGACGACGTGCGCGAGCCGTGGTGCGGAACGACGAGCACATCGGCGGCGATTGCAGCGTCGCGCGCGAGGATTTCGGCCTCCGACGCCGCCTCGATATCGCCCGTCAGCAGGACGCTCCCGCCGCCCGATACGATCCGCAGCACGCACGACAGGTCGTTGCTCTTGCGTGCGCCCTCGGTATACGCGGAAAGCAGCGGATGCACGATTTCGAATGCGACGCCGTCCCACGTCCATTGCATCCCGGCCACGCAGTGCGTCGCCGGCGGCCCGCGTGCGCGATACGCGACGATCGGATGATCGGCCGGCAGCGACGAGACAACCCGGTCCACCGGTACGGCATGGAGGATCGACAGCGCGCCGCCGGAATGGTCGCTGTCGGCGTGACTCACGATCAGCGCGTCGAGCCGCGCGACCCCCGCGGCGCGGAGGAAGGGCACGACGATGCGCCCGCCGGCATCGACGCTGTCGCTGAAGCGCGGGCCGGTGTCGTAGAGAAGCGTGTGATGCGCGGTGGTCACCAGCACCGCGAGTCCCTGCCCCACGTCGAGCACGACAACGCGCACGCCTGCCTCGGTGACGCCAGGCGGGAGCACGAACGCCAGCGGCAGCGTCCATAGCGCACCGAACGCGCGGCCCGGCACACCACGCGGCGCAATCAGCCAGAGAATGCCCACCACGGCGACGGCCACCGTCCAGCCGCGCGGCGCATGCGACGTCCATGCAGCCAGCGGAAGCGCCGCGAGCCATTCGAGATAGCGCATCAACACCGAAAGCGCGGCATGGGCAACGATCCACGGCAGGTCGATCGGCGCGACGATGCCGAGCAACGCCAGCGGGACGACTGCGAGCGTGACGACGGGAATGGCGACCGCGTTCGCAAGCACCGACACGACCGACACCTGCTGGAACAGCGCGAGCGTGCCCGGCACGAGACCGATCGTGACCACCCACTGCGCGCGTGCCGATTCAAGCAACGATTCGCGCAGGCGCTCGCGAAAGGAGCGCGCCGGGGCGATGCGCAGGCGATTGCTTCCGGCGTAGAGCAGCAGTCCCACCGCGCCGAACGACAGCCAGAAGCCGGGTGCCAGGCCGGCCCAGGGATCCCAGCACAACACGGCGACGAGCGACCAGAGCCAGACCAGCGCGGCCGTGCCGGGACGCCCAAGCCATAACCCGAACGCCGCGACGACGAGCATCAGCAACGTGCGCACCGCCGGCACCTCCGCACCGGCGAGCAGCACATAGCCGAACGCGACGGCGGCACCGACGAGTGCCGCCACCTTCCGCGCCGGCACTCGCAGCGTGAGCGCCGGCCATCGCCGTGCAAGCGCCAGCGCGCACGCGGCGGCCAGCGCCGCGAACACGGTGACGTGCAGGCCCGAGATCGACACGAGGTGCGTGATGCCCGTCTTGTTGAACACCGCCCATTGCGATTCGGGAATGGCGCGCTGATCGCCGATGGCGAGCGCCACGAGCACGCCGCGATACGGCGCATCGGGCAATGCGTTGCCGACCCGCTCGCGCACGCGCTCGCGGGCCCGCTGCACGTGATCGCCGGCGCGGCCCGCGAACGCCGTGATGCGCACGTTCCCTGCGTCGTTGCGGACATAGCCAGTGGCGCGCAGATCGTGCTCGAGCAGCCACGCCTCGAGGTCGAAGCCATGCGCATTGACGTTGCCATGCGGACGCTTGAGACGCACGGTCAGCGTCCAGCGCTCGCCGGCATGCACGACCGGCGGCGTTGCGACGGGTGCGTCGCGCGTCGCACGGGGCGCGTGCCAGGCGAGCGAGACACGATGTGGAACGACCGCGCCGGAGGTCAGCGCGCGCTCGACCGCAAACGCGAAACGCGAGCCCGTATCGTCGTTCTGCGGCAGGTCGTCGACGACGCCGGTGATGCGCAAGTCGGCGTCCTCCCACGTCGTCGGCAGGGCGTCGGCGAGCCGCCAGTCGGCGCGCCAGGCGGCGTAGCAGAACCCGAGCGCTGCACAGGTGACGACGGCGATCGCAAAGCGCAGCAGCGTGGCGACGGCGACCCGGCGGTCGGCCTGTGCGCGAAGCGCAACAACCGCAGCCACGACGAGCGCACACGCGATGATCGTGAGGGCGCCGGGCGCAGGAGGCAGGCGCGTGCAGAACTGCAACAGCGTTGCGCCGGCCGCGAGCGCCGCCAGCGCGGCGATGATCGGGAGCGGATTAGCGGCGGACTTCGTTGCGTCCTCGGGCACGCGGAGCGCGGATGAAGCCGCATCTCATCACGCGTCGCTTTCGAGGACGATAGGCCGTTCGGCCGATGCGCGAAGACGCTCGATCCGCGGGCCGGGACTGCGACTATCGAACGGCGCGAGGTTCGTCAGCGAACGGCATCGACGGCGCGGCGTGATGGACGCTTGACCGCCGGGATGGCAGACAGCGCGCGCGACGTCCTTGCCGTTCGCTTGTTGCGGTAGTCGCGCACGACGTCCAGAAAACCCGGTAGCAGCGGCGATGCATCGTTCCTGAGGTACGCGCACTGAAGCTCCATGGCCTTGTAGCCACGCGCGCTGGATTCGAGCGGACGATAGGCGAGCCCGGGCAGCTTGAGCGCCTGTGCGGACTCCGGAACGATCTCGACCCCGAATCCGTTCGCCGCCATGACGATCCCGGAGATCATGTCGCCCGCCAACTGGCTCAACTTCGGCTCGAATCCGTGCGCGCGGCAGAGATCCGTCACCCACACCCGGTGGCGCACGTCGCGCGCCATGACCATCGGTTCTTTGGCGAGAGTGGCGATCGATATGACCGGCAGCTTCGCCAGCGCGTGGGTGTCCTTCAGCGCCAGCACCAAACCCTCGTGCGCAACCGTTTCGACGGTCAGATCGGCGTCGTCCGGAAGATAGCGGTCGAACGTGATCAGTATCCGCCTCTGCCGCAACGCCACCAGTTGCGCCGGCTGGGGCACGTTGAGCACGATGACGTCGACCGCGGGATTCGCGTTCAAATAGCGACGAAGGATGGTCGGGACGATGCTGATCGCGCCTGAGCCGAATACGCCGACATCGAGGCGTCCGATGGCCCCACGTCCTGCGCGGCGCGCGCGGTCCGATGCGTAGTCGACGAGCGCTTCGATCTGGCTTGCGCTCGCCAGCAGTTCCTCGCCGGCGGGGGTGAGATTCACGCCCCAGCGCGTGCGCTCGAAAAGCAGGACGCCCAATTCGGACTCGAGCATATGAATCTGCCGAGTGATCGGTGGCTGCGATATGTGAAGCCGCGCCGCAGCGCGTCCGAAATTGCGCTCTTCTGCAACGGCCATGAAGTACCTCAACTGACGCAGATCCACAGGCGTTTCTCCATACCGAAAGGGTATCGCGCACACGGCAAAAGGTATTGGACAACGGGCATTCGAAAATCCGACATTACCGGCGCACAGCGTGGCGAAGCACGAAGGCGCCGTCAATCCGATGGGCCGCGCTGCCGCGGTCACTCACGGAGGAACGCATGGCATATCTGGCAACCCGGGGCAGCACCCGGATTGGTCGAGCAATGGCGCTCGCCCTGGTCTTCATCGTACCGGTCATCGGCGTCGGTATTGCCCGAGCGGCGCCACCAGAAAATTCCCAGGCCGGGGGCAAGGTCCACGTCGTCGAGGCACGCGTCAAGCCGATCCTCAGGATCGGGCAACTCGAGTTCCGCGATCTGAACGGCAACGGCCAGCTCGACGTGTACGAAGACTGGCGCAAGCCGGTCGAACAGCGTGTTGCCGACCTCGTCTCGCGCATGACGCTCGAGGAGAAGGCCGGGATGATGCAGATCACGTCGTTCAGCGCGGCGACGGCGGGCGGCTTCATCAACGACCGCCACATCGTGCATCTGATTCTGCGCGATGGCGTTTCCGGGCGGGACCTCGCGTTGCGCAACGACCAGTTCCAGCAGATCGCGGAAGGCACGCGGCTCGGCATTCCTCTGGTGTTCGCTGCCAATCCGCGCGACCACATCAGCGATGCGCTGGTCTTCGAGCAGGTCGATGCCACGGGTCAGTGGCCCGGGACGCTGGGATTGGCGGCGACCAACGACCTCAAGCTGATCCGGGCGTTCGCCGACACCATCCGCGGGCAGTGGGTCGCGCAGGGCATCCGCAAGATGTACGGCTATCAGGTCGACGTCGCCTCCGAGCCCCGGTGGAATCGTGTGCAGACGACTTACGGTGAAGGCCCCTGGTGGAGTGCTGCGATCACGCGCGAGATCGTCCTGGGATTCCAGGGCCAGCATCTGGGCCCGGATTCGGTGGCCGAGACCATCAAGCACTTTCCCGGCGACGGTGCGGTGCTGAATGGTCTCGACCCGCACTTCGCGTGGGGCCAGTACGCGGTCTATCCGACCGCAGGAAGCCTGTTCCAGTACCAGCTTCCGCCGTTCCAGGCGGCGGTCGACGCGGGAACGAGCGCGATCATGTCGTACTACAACAGCCAGAAC
>DASSVX010000301.1:0-4870 GCA_035705655.1 Casimicrobiaceae bacterium | reverse complement strand
AGCTTGCCGGCGCGACTCAGGTTGAGAAGCTCGGGAAACGTCTGCTGCTGGACCTGCATCCGAATGCCGATCGCGTCCATGTTCTTCTTCCACAGCGTGTCCGCTTCGCGGTACCACGATTCGGGAAGCGTGCCACGCATGATCGTGAGCGGCTTGCCGTCGGGCGCTTCACGATAACCGTCGCCGTCGCGATCCTTGAAGCCGAACCGGTCGAGCAGGCTACGCGCACCCGCCGGATCGTACAGCGACTTCGGGGGCAGCTGCGGATCGTGACCGCTGACGCCGGGAGGCAGGAGCTGGTTCGCCGGAAGCGCGTTGCCCGCGAACAGCACCCTGATCATCTCGTCGACATCGAAGCCCATGCCGATCGCGCGTCGCAATGCGATCTGCTGCGTCGAATACCCGCCGACGGCCGGGTCGTCCATGTTGAAATACGTGAACGTGACGCTCGGTGAGCCGAAGCGAAGATGGCGTACGCCGCGCTGCACCAGATCCGGCCGCAGCTTGCCGTTTTCCATCACGCGCCGCGTGTCGTCGCCGCTCAGCGCCATGTAATCCAGGTTTGCCTGGGTGAAGGCGAGGATCTCCGGCTGCGACTCCTCGATGATGCTGATTTCGATGCGCCCGATCTGCGGCAGCGTTTTTCCTCGCATGCTGCGCACGAGCTCCTGCTGCGGCGCATCCGCGTTGTCAGGAAACACGACCTTGCGGTAGTCGGGGTTCGCTTCCAGCACGACCTTCGACGCGGGCCGCCATTCGCGCAACCGATAGGGCCCGGTGCCGACTGGCCGGCGCATGATGTCGCTGCCGGCTGCTTCCACCACCTCGCGCGCGACCGCCATCATCGGCAGGCCGGCAAGGCGCTCGAGCATCGTGTAGTCAGGATGCGCAAGGCGCAGCACCAGCGTATGCCGATCGGTGGCGCGAAGGCCGTCGATGGGCGCGTCGTAATCGAACCTGCCGCCGGGCTTGCGCGCTGCATCGACGATCGGACGCGCGCCGACGATGAGATCGGTCAGCGCCGGATCGCCGCCACTGCGCAGATTGGGATCGAGCGTCCTCTTGATCGAGTACACGTAGTCGTCGGCGATGAGCTCGCGCGGCTTGCCCTTGAATACGGGATCGTCGGCGAACCGGATGCCCTGCTTCATCCGGATCGTCCATGTCTTTCCGTCGTCCGTGACGACCGGCATCGCCTGTGCGGTGTTCGGGATCACCTTCGAGCCCGCCGACAGATATTCGAATTCGTAGAGCGCCTCGAAGATCGCGGACGCGACGCGCGTGGAGTACAGGTCGGTGCCCTGCTGCGGATCGAGACTCGTGATGTCGCTCGAGGCGACGCGCAGAACCTTGTGCGTGTCGGCCGCGTCGGACATGCCCGCCGCACAGGCGAGCAATAGCAGCGCGAAGAGGCCGAAATGGTGCCTTCGATGCAATGCCATGGTCGAACCTCGCGGGAGCAGGGAGCGGGGCGGGCGCCTATACTTCGCGCAGTGCAGGCCGTTGCGGTGCCACGCGATGGCCTGCGTGCGAAGCAGCATGCGAATCATCGCACGCCGTCGGACGGGTTCGAAATCGCCATGTGGGAGTCCCTATGGAAATGAATGACCAGGTGGCCATCGTCACCGGTGCCGCGAGCGGCATCGGCCGCGCGATTGCGCGCCGCTTCGCACGCGCCGGCGCGCGCGTCGTGCTGGCCGATCTCGATCGCGGTGCAGCCGCGGCAACTGCGCGCGAGATCGACGCCGATCCGCGGCGCGCGGTCGGCATCGCGATGGATGTTGCCGACGAGCGCGCTGTGGACAGCGGGGTGGCCGAGGTGATCTCGCAGTTCGGCCGCATCGATGTGCTGGTGAGCAACGCCGGCATCCAGATCGTCCACCCGCTCGAAGAATTCAGCTATGCGGAATGGAAGAAGATGCTCGCGATCCACCTCGACGGGGCGTTTCTGACCACGCGCGCGTGTCTGCCGCACATGTACCGGGCGGGACGCGGAAGTCTCATCTACATGGGCTCGGTGCACTCGAAGCTCGCCTCGGTGCTGAAGGCGCCCTATGTGACGGCGAAGCACGGCCTCATCGGCCTCGCGAAGACGATGGCGAAGGAGGGCGCTGCGCACGGCGTGCGCGCCAACGTGATCTGCCCGGGATTCGTCCGTACGCCGCTCGTCGAGCGTCAGATTCCCGAGCAGTCGCGCACGCTGGGCATTTCCGAGGAAGACGTGATCCGCAAGGTCATGCTGAAGGACACCGTCGACGGCGAGTTCACGACGCTCGACGACGTCGCCGACGTGGCGCTGTTCTTCGCGGCATTTCCGTCCAACGCACTTACGGGCCAATCGCTGGTCGTGAGCCACGGCTGGTACATGCAGTGAGGCGCGCCGGCGACCTCGCGCCCGCAAGGAACGTGCGCGCGTCGGTGCTGTTCGTGTGCATGGGCAACATCTGCCGCTCACCAACGGCGGAGAGCGTCTTTCGCGAGCACGCGCAGCGCGCGGGCCTTCTCGACGAATTGCGCATCGAGTCGGCAGGCATCGGCGACTGGCACGTCGGGCAGGCGCCCGACAACCGGGCGATCACCCATGCACGCCGCCGCGGCTACGACCTTGCAAGGTTGCGTGCACGCCAGGTGACGCGTGAAGACTTCGCGCAGTTCGATTTCATCCTCGCGATGGATCTTCGCAATCTGCGCGACCTGAAGGCGCTTTGCCCGCCCGACTACAAAGGCCGTCTCGGGCTCTTCCTGGACTTCGCGCCGCACCTTGGATTGCGCGAAGTGCCCGATCCCTATTACAGCGGCGCCGATGGATTCGAGACGGTGCTCGAGTTGACCGAACGGGCGTCCGAGGGGCTCCTCGCCCACATTCGCCGCCTGCGTTACAGCGGTTGAGCGAAGGGACGGACGCGTCCGTCCCTTCGCCAACGAGGTCTCAGGCGTTGTCGCGCTTGTGCGTTTCGACCATCTGGAGCGGCTCGTCGGCAAGCGTCGCGCGCGGTGGACGTGCGCGTCGCGGTCGCGGTTGCGCTTGCTCCTGCTCGTCGATTGCAGGCGCCGAAAAGCGGGTTTCGACGAGCACGAGACCCGATTCGGGTGGCAGGCGAAGGGCTGCCGTCGGAACATCGACTTCATCCGGTGATTGCATGGCCGCCGATGCCATCGGCGCCGCCTGAGCATGCCCCGACACGGCGGCCTCCGGGATCGGCGTCGATGCAGCCTGCCGCCGCGGTTCGTCCTCGGTCACCGGCTCGGCCACTTGCGCGGACGGTGCGCTCGACAACGGCTCGGTTGCATCTGACTCGAGTGAACGCGCCGGCTCGCTTTCCGTGTCCTGCGATGGCGCCACGATCGTGGCCAGCGGCGACGTCACCGGCGCCGGTTCATGGGTGCCGGCAATGTCGGTGCGTTGATCGATGGCCGCCGCCGGCTCGCCCGCCGCGGATTCGTCGCTGGATGCGACGCGCTGCGCGCGGGGCGCTCGCTCGGCACGCTCTGCTCGATCACCACCACGACCGCGGCGCCCGCGACGGCGGCGCGAGCCGCCCTCGCGAGACTCCTCGGCGCCATTGCCTGGCATGGCCGGACGGATCGATTCGCCGACCGGCGCGGCTGTTGCCGGGGCGTTCGCGTTTTCCAGCACATCGGTGAGCTCGGCGCGCGCTGACTGCTTCCGCCCGGGCGACTGCGCTTGCGTCGCTTCGCGGGCTTCCTGACGCTGGTTATCGCGCGGCGGGCGTGGCGTGGCGCTGCCTTTCCCTTCGCGCGGTTCCCGGCGCTCGCGTCGCTCACCATCTTTGCGCGGCGCCGCTTGCGAACGCGCGGGCATTTCTATGGCCCCTTGCGCCTCGGCGCGACGCGATTCGTCGCTTGCACGTGCATCGCGACGCTCACCGCGTGGTCGCTCGTCGCGATGTGGATGCCCGTCGCGACGCGCGTCGCCTCGTCCCCGTCCTTCGCGGGGTCGCGGCGGACGGCTGTCTCGCACACGCTCGGCGGCCGCCGGCTTTGCCGGCACCTGCGCGGGCGTCGTGGCGGCCTCCGGGGGCGTGCGAAACCAGTGCAGCACCTTCGACAGCCACGAATTTGCGTGTGGCGCCTCGAGCGGCGCCTCGGCACGTGCCGGCGCGCGCGGCGCGCTGACCGGTGCCGGCTGCGATGGGGTGATGCCCTTGACGACCGCTTCCTGACGAGGCTCCTTCGCTTCTTCCTTGCGCGCGAAGGCGTCCATATCCTCGGGCTGTTCGACCATCTGGAACGATGCGGGCAACGGCTCGCCCTGGTTGAGCTCGTCGTGGCGCATCCGCTGCACGCTGTAGTTCGGCGTTTCGAGGTGACGGTTCGGAACGAGCAGCACGTTGACCTTGAAGCGAGTCTCGACGGTCAGCACCTCGGCACGCTTTTCGTTGAGCAGGAACGTCGCGACGTCGACCGGCATCTGCGCAACGATCTGCGCCGTGTTGTCCTTCATCGCCTCTTCCTGAATGATGCGCAGGATGTGCAGTGCCGTCGATTCAGTCCCCCGGATGTGGCCGATGCCGTGGCAGCGCGGGCAGGGGAGGTACGCCGACTCGGCCAGCGCAGGACGCAGCCGCTGACGCGACAACTCCATCAGGCCGAAGCGCGAGATCTTGCCGAGCTGTACACGTGCGCGATCGTACTTGAGCGCATCGCGCAGCCGGTTTTCGACTTCGCGCTGGTTCTTGGCGCTCTCCATGTCGATGAAGTCGATCACGATCAGGCCGCCGAGGTCGCGCAGCCGAAGCTGGCGGGCAATTTCGTCGGCCGCTTCGACGTTGGTGTTGAACGCCGTCGTTTCGATGTCGCCACCCTTGGTCGCGCGGGCCGAATTGACATCGACGGCGACGAGCGCCTC
>DASSVX010000300.1:0-5319 GCA_035705655.1 Casimicrobiaceae bacterium | reverse complement strand
ATGGCCGGCTTGCCGCGGAGCTCAACCACGATCGGCTCACCGGGCTGCCGAACCGGCGCTTCTTCTGCGAATGGCTTTCGTTTGCGATCGCGAACGCGCGGCGGGAGCGCGCGCACGTCGGCGTGCTGCTCATCGACATCGGCGGCTGTGCGGCCGTCGCCGAATTGCACGGCGAACCGGCAGCCGAGGCACTGCTCGTCGAGGTCGCGCGCCGCTTTCGTGCCGCGGCACGCGAAGGCGATGTGTTCGCGCGTCTCGGCGCGAGCGAGTTCGCGCTCGCGACGCCGAATGCGCACGATGCGCGCGAGCTCGCATTGCTTGCGCAGCGCCTGCGCGACACACTGAACGATCCGGCGCAAGCGCCGCTTGCCGACACGCCGATCGGCACGTCGATCGGCGTCGCGTTCTTTCCCGAAAACGCCGACGATTCGGCCGGCGTGCTGGCGGCCGCGAATGCAGCGATGTTCGCCGCGCGCCGCGCCGGCCGCAATCACGTGGCGTTCAACGCGCTCGCCGCTTAGCGTCAGAGACGACTTTTCGCGTCGTCGGTACCGGCGATGCGCAACGTCGTCTCTGACACTGCGTGGATTTCGGTGCCCTGAAGGTCGTCTCGGACCTTGAGCGGAATCCGCCCCTCCTCGACGCCGTGACACGCAACCACGCCATTCGCCGCTGCAGGCCGCAGCGCCGGCACCTCGACGCGGCAGCGCTCGTTCGCATACGGGCATCGCGGGTGGAACGTGCAGCCCGACGGCGGCGAGAGCGCATTGGGCACTTCGCCCGCCACCGGCGTGCGCGCCTTGCCGCTCATCGCGATGTCGGGGATCGCATCGAGCAGCATTCGCGTGTAGGGGTGCTGCGGCGACGCGAACAGCATCGCCTTGTCGGCAAGCTCGACGATGCGGCCGAGATACATGACGCCGACCCGATCGGCAACGTGGTGCACGACGGCGAGATTGTGCGAAATGAACAGGTAAGTGAGGCCGAGCTGGCGCTGCAGGTCGCGCATCAGGTTCAGCACCTGCGCCTGGACCGACACGTCGAGTGCGGACGTCGGCTCGTCGCACACGAGAAACTCGGGCTCGCTCGCAAGCGCCCGCGCGATCGAAATGCGCTGCCGCTGTCCGCCCGAGAACTGGTGCGGATACTTGTGTCCGTCGGCGGCCGACAGCCCGACCTTCGTCAACAAGGCATCGACGCGCGCACCGATCGCCGGGCTCCCGCGCGCAAGCCGCTGCGCGCGAATCGGCTCGGCGACGATGTCCGTTACCCGCCAGCGCGGGTTGAGGCTCGCATACGGGTCCTGGAAAATCATCTGCAGCTTGTGGCGCAGCGTTCGCGGTGCGCGCCCCGCCGAAAGCGCGGCGGTGTCCATGCCGTCGTACGTGATCGCGCCCGACGACAACCGGTAAAGGCCGACGATCAGCCGCGCGACCGTCGACTTGCCGCAGCCTGATTCGCCGACGAGGCCGAGCGTTTCGCCGCGCCGGATGTCGAAGCTCACGTCGTCGACGGCATGCAGCAGAACGCGGTGCCGCCGGCCGAGCACGCGTGCGAGCCACGGCGGCGACACGTCGAAGATCTTCGTCGCGTGCGACACCTGCAGGAGCGCGCGCCCGGCATGGTCTCCTCCTTCGCGGCTCATTGCGCTGCCTGCGCATGCAGCCAGCACGCCGCACGCGACGAACCGGCATCGAGCAGTTCGGGACGCGCATGCAGGCAGCGATCGAACACGTAGCGGCAGCGCGGATGGAACGGGCAGCCGGCGGGAATCGCGGTGAGCCGCGGCATGGCGCCGTCGATCTGCACGAGGCGTTCGCGCTCGCCGGCGATCGACGGGATCGATCCCATCAATCCGATCGTGTAGGGATGCTTCGGCGCGCGGATCACGTCGGCGACGGGTCCAATCTCGACGATGCGTCCGGCGTACATCACCGCGACGCGGTCGGCCGTCTCGGCGATCACCCCCATGTCGTGCGTGATCAGCATCACCGCGGTGCCGTGCTCACGGCAGAGCCTGCGCAGCAGCGTGATGATCTGCGCCTGGATCGACACGTCGAGCGCGGTCGTCGGCTCGTCGGCGATGATGAGCTGCGGCTTTGCGGCAAGGGCGAGCGCGATCACCACCCGCTGGCGCATGCCGCCCGAGAATTGATGCGGAAAGTGATCGATGCGGCGCGCGGCGGCCGGGATGCCAACCTCCTGCAGGAGCGCCACGGCGCGCTCACGGGCGGCCGCCTCGCTCATCGGCAGGTGCGTGCGGATCGTCTCCGTCAATTGCGCGCCGATCGAGTACAGCGGATCGAGCGACGCGAGCGGGTCCTGGAAGATCGCACCGATGCGCCGGCCGCGGATACGTCGCATCTGGTCCTGCGGCAGGCGGTCGATGCGCATGCCGTCGAGCAGCACTTCGCCTGCCGCGATGCGTCCGGGCGGCTCGAGCAGGCCGATGATCGACGCGCCCGTCAGCGATTTCCCGGCACCCGATTCGCCGACGACGCCGAGCACCTCGCCCGGTGCGATCGTGAACGACACGTCGTCGAGCGCGGTGAGCACGCCGCGCCGGGTCGGGAACTCGACGCGCAGGTGCCGCACGTCGAGCAGCGCGCGGGCCGGCAGGATCGCGTTCGCCTCGCGCACGATTGCGGCGCCGCCGATCGTGGCATTCACGGCGCCCGCCTCATGTGCGCAGCCGCGGATTCAACGCGTCGCGCAGCCAGTCGCCGAGCAGGTTGATCGCGAGCACCATCACGACGAGTGCAGCACCCGGGAAGAGCGTCACCCACCATTCGCCGGAGAACAGGAAGTCGTTGCCGATGCGGATCAGCGTGCCGAGCGACGGCTGCGTGGGCGGCACGCCGACGCCGAGAAACGACAGCGTCGCCTCGGTGATGATCGCCGTCGCAATGTGGATCGTCGCGATGACCAGCACCGGGCCGAGCACGTTCGGCAGCACGTGCCGGGCCATGATCGCGAGCGGATGAATGCCGAAGAGCCGCGCGGCCTGCACGTACTCCTTGTTCTTCTCGACGAACGTCGAGCCGCGCACCGTGCGTGCGTACTGCACCCAACCCGATACGCCGATCGACAGCACGAGCACGTAGAAGGCCATGCTTTCGTGCGCGCCGGGGAGCAGCGCCCGCGCGACGCCGTCGATCAGCAGCGCGACGAGGATCGCGGGAAACGAGAGCTGCACGTCGGCGACCCGCATGATGAACGCGTCGGTCTTGCCACCGACGTAGCCGGCGATCAGGCCCAGTGCCACGCCGAGCACCATCGACAACGCGACCGCGCAGACGCCGACGGCGAGCGAAATGCGCGCGCCGAACAGGATCGTCGACAGGATGTCGCGGCCCTGGTCGTCGGTGCCGAGCGGAAACACGGCCTCGCCGCCGGGAAGCCACGCGGGTGGCTTCAGCGAATTCGACAGGTCGAGCTGGCCGAGGTCGAACGGATTGTGCGGCGCGACCCAGGGTGCAAAGACCGAGCTCCCGACGCACAGCAGGAACACGAGTGCGGCGACGATCGCGTACGGCGAGGTGCGGAAGCTGTACGCGAGGTCGCTGTCCCAGGATCGACGCAACGCGGCCGACACGCGTGTCACGCTAATGTCCTGCGGTGCCCGGCCGGTCGATCCGAAGGCGCGGATCGACGACGTAGTACAGGAGGTCGACGATCAGGTTGATCGTCACGAACACGAGCGCGATCAGGCACAGGTACGCCGCCATCACGGGAATGTCGACGTAGCTCACCGCCTGGATGAACAGCAGTCCCATGCCGGGCCACTGGAACACCTGCTCGGTGATGATCGAGAACGCGATGATCGAGCCGAGCTGCAGCCCGGTGATCGTGATCACCGGGACGAGCGTGTTCTTTAGCGCGTGGCCGAAGTTGACTGCACGATCGGACAGGCCGCGCGCCCGCGCGAACTTGATGTAATCGGTGCGCAGCACCTCGAGCATCTCGGAGCGGACGAGCCGCATGATCAGCGTCAGCTGGAAGAGCCCGAGCGTGATCGTCGGCAGGATGAGCGAGCGCAGCCCGCTCGGCGTCAGGAGCCCGGTCGTCCAGCCGCCGAGCGAGACCACTTCACCGCGACCGAATGCGGGCAGCAGGCCGAGCTCGACCGCGAAAATCAGGATGAGCAGGATGCCGATCAGGAACGTCGGCAGCGACACGCCGAGCAGCGACAGCGACAGCGCCGTTCGCGCCGGCCACGAGTTCGGGCGCAGCCCCGCGTAGACGCCGGCCGGAATGCCGACGACGAGGGCGAGGATCGCCGCCGAGATGCTGAGCTCGAGCGTCGCCGGAATGCGCTGCGCGAGGAGCACCGACACGGGCTTGCCGATGCGCAGCGACACGCCGAACTGGCCGTGCACGGCGTTGACGATGAAATGGTAGAACTGGACGTAGAACGGCTGGTCGAGCCCGAGATCGTGCGTGAGGCGAATGCGGTCGTCGGGCGTTGCGAACTGGCCGAGCATCAGCTGCACCGGGTCGCCGACATACTGGAACAGCGAGAACGCCACCAGCGCGACGACCAGCATGACGACGATCGCCTGCACGAAGCGCTGCAGGATGAACGCGGGCATCGGATGGTTTGCGAAGCAGATGCCGGAGCGGCATGCGCCACTCCGGCAGGGGGATCAGTCGTTCATTGACGCGCGCTCGCGTCGTTGACGTGCACCCACCACACGCGCAGCCGGTTGTCGGCGCTGTGCGTGACGGTGATGTTCTTGCGCATCGCCCACGGGATGATCTGCTGGTGCAGCATCAGGTGCGCGATGTCCTGCGTGTGCAGCGTCAGCGCCTCGTGAATCATGTCGAGCCGCTTCTTGACGTCGGCCTCGCTCTTCATCGCGTCGATCAGCGCGTCCATCTTCGGATTGCTGTAGCCGCCGTCGTTGTACTCGCCGGCGCCCTTGCCGTCGGGCGTATGCACGAGCGACAGGAAAGCGTCCTGCGCGTCGAACGTCGCGACCGCCCAGCCGAGCATGTACAGGCTGGTGTCGCGCTTGTTGATCTTGGCGAAGTACTGCGCCTTCGGCATCGCGTCGAGATTGACCTTGAGGCCGATCTTCGCCCACATCGACGTCAACGCCTGGCAGATCAGCGCGTCGTTGATGTAGCGGTCGTTCGGGCAGTCGAGCGTCACCTCGAAACCGTTGGGATACCCGGCTTCCTTCAGCAGCGCCTTCGCCTTGTTCACGTCGTACGCTGGACGCTTGTTCGCCGCGGGGAAGTAGCCATAGACCTGCGGCGTGATGAGCTCGCCGGTCGGGATCGACAGTCCACGCATCAGCGTGCGCTTGATCGTCT
>DASSVX010000299.1:0-8188 GCA_035705655.1 Casimicrobiaceae bacterium | reverse complement strand
GATCATCGACGTGACGAAGTTCTGCTCGAGCATGCCGCCGAGCACGACGCCGAGGATGGCCGGCGCGATCGGGAAGCCGTTGTTTTCGAGCACGAACGCGACGAAGCCCGCGATCAGCATCACGCCGACGTCGAACGCCGTGTTGTTGATCGCGAACGAGCCGACGACGCAGAACAGCATGATCACCGGCATCAGCATGCTGCGCGGCACGAGCAGGATGTTCTTGGCCGCCTTGATGCACAGGAATCCGAGCGGAATCATGATCAGGTTCGCGATGATGAACAGCAGGTACACCGCGTAGATGTTCTGCGGGTTGTTGATGAACAGCGTCGGGCCGGGGTTCATGTTCTTCATGTACAGCACGCCGATGACGATCGCGGTGATCGAGTCACCCGGGATGCCGAACACCAGCGCCGGTATCCACGCGCCGGCGAGCGCCGCGTTGTTCGCAGCACCCGCCTCGACGATGCCCTCGACGTGTCCGGTGCCGAATTTCTCCGGCTCCTTCGACCACTTCTTGCTCACCGCATACGCCATCCACGCGGCGATGTCGCCCCCCGCGCCCGGCAGCGCGCCGACGAGCGTGCCGAGCACGCTGCCGCGCAGCTGCTGCACCGGATACTTCTTCGTCAGACCCCAGATCCCCTTGAACACGTTGCCGATCGCCCGCTCGCCGAGGTGCACTTGCGCATTCGTGTCGACCGCGTAGCGGATGATTTCGGAGATCGCGAACATGCCGATCATCATCGGGATCAGCTCGATGCCACCCAAAAGCTCGACGCTACCGAACGTGAAGCGTGGAATGGCGGCCGGATTGTTGAGGCCGACCGACGCGACGAGCAGCCCGAGCAGCAGCGACACGAAGCCCTTGAGCGGCCGGTCGGACGTGATGAACACCGCGCAGGTGAGGCCGAGCAGCACCAGCCAGAAATACTCGAACGAGCTGAAGCTCAACGCAAAGTTGGCAAGTGTCGGCGCGGCGACGATCAGCACGAGCGTGCCGAAGAGGCCGCCGGTGGCCGAGAAGACGAGACCGGCGCCGAGCGCGAGCTCCGCCTGCCCCTTGCGCGTCATCGCGTACGCCTCGTCGGTGTAGGCGGCGGACGCCGGCGTGCCGGGCATGCGCATCAGGCATCCGGGAATGTCGCCGGCAAAGATCGCCATGGCGGTTGCGGTGACGATCGCAGCCACGGCGGGAATCGGCGCCATGAAGAACGTGACGGGCACGAGCAGCGCCGTGGCCATCGTTGCGGTGAGGCCGGGCACCGCGCCGACGAACAGTCCGAACAGCGACGCGCCGAGCATCACCACCATGTTGTACGGCTGAAACACGAGCGCAAACGCCTGCAGCCACGCGTCACTCATGGCTGAACCTCAGCGACTGTGCGCCGCGCCGCGACAATCACCACGCGACGCCCTGCAGCACGCCCCAGGGCAGCGGCACCCGCAACAGCTTGTAGAACGCGTAGTGGATGATCAGCGTGACCACGACCGCGAGCGGCACCACCCAGCGCGCACGCACGCGGAAGACGGCGAACAATGCGCTCAAGTAGGCGACGGCGGTGAGGACGAAGCCGAGGCGGTCGACGAGCGCGATGTACAGCACGTTCACGGCGACGACGACGGCGAACGCGACGACGTGGCGCGGCGAATGCACCCAGTCGTCCCACGTCACCCAACGCGCTCGCGTTTGCGGCGACGAAAGCGCGAGATGCCTGTAGACGAGCACCCCGCCGCAAACGATGAGCCCGACCGCGATGACGCCCGGGAACAGCGCGGGACCGTACTGTTGCCCGGGAATCGTCGGGAAGTTGCGGATGGCGACGAGAATCGCGATCCCGAGCAGCAGGACGAGCGCGCCCCAGACGGCGTCGTTCAACTTCACGCGCGGCCGATCACTTCGCGATGCCGACCGCTTTCATCGTCGCGCCGAGATCGGCGTCCGATTTCGCCATGAACTTCGCCATGTCGGCGGGACCCTCGTAGATCACGCCGTACCCTTGCTTCGCCATGAAGTCCGTGTAGTCCTTGCTCGCCACGATCTTCCTGATCGCCGCCGCAAGCTTGTCGGCCACGTCATTCGGCAAACCCTTCGGCGCCGCAATGCCGCGCCAGGCCGCCATCGTCCAGTTGCTTCCGGTTTCTTCCTTGAGCGTCGGCAGGTCGGGGTACATCGCCGCGCGCTTGTCGGCCATCACGGCGAG
The DNA here is from genome assembly GCA_035705655.1 of Casimicrobiaceae bacterium. Taxonomy (GTDB): domain Bacteria; phylum Pseudomonadota; class Gammaproteobacteria; order Burkholderiales; family Casimicrobiaceae; genus VBCG01. The sequence goes on along the minus strand of DASSVX010000299.1, from coordinate 5,984 downwards.
GCTTTTTACCTTGCCGGCATCGATCAGCGAACGGGCTTCGGGCAGCGAGCACGGCACGATCTCGATGCCGCCGGCAACGAGGTCCTGCAATCCCGGCGCCGCGCCATTCGACGGCACCCAGGGCACGCTTGCGGGATCGACCTTCATGTCGCGCAGCATGCCGGCGATCGCGAGTTGCCAGATGCCGCCCTGCCCCGTGCCGGAGGCCTTGAACTTGCCGGGATTGGCCTTGATTGCCGCGACGAGGTCGTTCGCGTTCTTGTACGGCGCATCGGCGCGCACCTGCAGGCCGGCGGGGTCGGCGTTGACGATACCGATCGGCGTGTACGACGCGCCGCTCAACTGGGTGAGACCGACCCAGTGCATCATCCCGATCTCGACGGTGATCATCCCGATCGTGTAGCCATCGGGCGGTGCGCCTGCAATGGCCGCGTGGCCGACGACACCGCTGCCGCCGGTGCGGTTGACCACGTTCACCGGCTGGCCGAGCTCCTTTTCGAGCAGCGTGCCGATGATGCGCGCGGTCGCGTCCGTGCCGCCGCCGGCACCCCACGGCACGATCAGCGTAACCGGACGCTCGGGATAGGCGGCAAGCGCGCTCGCTGCACACAGTGCAAGGCACGACGCCGCGACGATTCGAATGAGACGCTGCATGACTCCTCCCGTGAACGCACGCGACGGGCGCAGGACGCGCCGACGCGTTTTTCCCCGCCCGACCTTAGCAGCCGGCGTCGAGATCGGTCAAGCAACGTTCTGTCACATCCCGGTGGGCCACGTCTCGGGGGGTTCGCCTTCGTCCCAGCCGGCGGTGCGGTCGAGCGGCGTCAACGCCGAGGTGTTGTCGAGATGGATCATCGCGTCGAACTGCTCGGGCAAGCGCGCCTCGAAGTAGTGGCTCCAGCGCTCCGTTTCCGGGCGGTAGATCACGCCGATCGCGCGCTGCAGCAGCGCGCCGCGCAAGCCCGTGGCGACCTCGCGCTCGCCGAGGTCGACCCAGAAGCGATCCTGGCCGCTCTCGTGGAACGTGCGCTCGTAGCTGCCCGCAAGGCCGGGCCGCACACGCTTGCGCTCGGCCGGTGCGTCCCAGTCGGACGCGGCGGTGACCGTGCCGTCGTACGTCGAAAAGCCGATCGAGAACACGTCGCGGCCGTATCGCTCGCGCACGAGCTGCCCGACGTTGACTTCGCCGCGGCGGCTCATTTCGGTTGCGCGCGCATCGCCAAGATGCGAGTTGTGCGCCCACACGACCGTGCCGTCGGACGCGCCGGGCAGGCGCTCGCGCAGCGCATCGAGCGTGTCAACCATGTGCCGGTCACGCAGATTCCACGTCGATTCGCGGCCGCGGTACATCGAGCGGTAATAGCGCTCGGCGTTGACGATGAGGCGCGCGTTCTGCTCGGCAGAGAAGACGTCCTCGTCATCGCGCGTCACGCCCTTGAGCGGCAGCATCGCGTGGCGGCGAAGCTCGACGAGTTGCGCAACGGCCTCTTCTTCGCAGGAATCGACGCCCTGCGCGACCGAGAGCGCGTAGCCCTGCGGGTCGTCGCCGAAAAATTCGAAGCAGCGGTAGCGCGCGCGGGCGCGTGCGGCGGCGTCCGGATCGACGCGATCGAGATAGACGAGCACCGACTCGATCGAGCCGTACAGGCTGTAAAGGTCGAGTCCGAACAGGCCGACGCGCTCGGCGCTGTCACGCGCGTTGTTGAACCCGGCGAGCCAGTCGACGAACTCGCGCATCGTCTCGTTGCGCCACATCCACGCCGGAAAGCGACGGAAATCGGAAAGCGCGGTCGCCGCGTCCTTGTCGTCGGAGCGACCGGTGACATACCGGTGCGCCCGGAACGTGTCGGGCCAGTCGGCCTCGAGCGTGATTGCGCGAAATCCGTGGTCGGCTATGAGCCGGCGCGTGAGCGCCGCCCGCATCGCATAAAAATCCTCGGTGCCGTGCGACGCCTCGCCGATCAGCACGATCGACGCGCGTGCGGCGCGCGCCGCGATCCCGGCGAGCGCACCGGGTGCGTCGAGCGCCTTTGCGCGATCCTGCCACGCATGCGCCATCGCAACCTCCTCTGGCAAGGCCGATTGAGGACGATGGCTTGGACCGCGGCGGGGAACGTTGGTGCCGAGGCGTTACGCCGTACCGCAGCTCGGCATGTGATCGCGGATCAGCGCACTGTAGGTTGCGTATTCGGCATCCGCGGCGCGTTCGTCGCGCAGCGCCTGATCGCGCGCGGCCGCCTCGGCAAGCGGCTCCCCCGCGGCCGTCCAGCCGGCACTCGCGACGAGGCGCCCGTTCGTGTACTCGGCTACGGAACGGCGGCCGCCATCGGGATACCACGAGCGCGTCTCGCCATCACGGCGGCCGTGGCGCCACACCGACTCGAAGTGCCGCGCAGGCTCGCGGCCCGGCGGGCCGGCGTACCACGTGGCGACGGTGCCATTGCGTACGCCGCGGTCGTAGGGCACGTGCGCCTCGCGCACGCCGTTCGCGCGCCAGAAAATGAACGAGCCCGTGCGCGTGCCGTCGTTGAACGCCCCCGCGACGCGCAACTGGCCGTTGTCGCCGCGCAGTTGATACGGTCCCTGGGGCCGGCCCGCCCGGCAGCCGCTGCTCGCGTGAAGCGCCTCGTCGGCCGCCGCAAGACCCTGCGCCACGACCAGCACGCCGGCAAGGCCGGCGAGCACGCGCACTACGATCGACGCGCCGCCCACCACGCCGTGAGCTCGCCGACGATGCCGCGGCGAAACGCGAGCACGCAGACGACGAAGATGACGCCGGTGATGATCGTCACCCATTCACCGAAACCCGCGAGGTAATTCTCGAGCGCGACGATCACGAACGCGCCGACGACCGGCCCGAAGATCGTGCCCATGCCGCCCAGCAGCGTCATCAGCACGACCTCGCCGGACATCGTCCAGTAGACGTCGGTGAGCGATGCAAGCTGGAACACGATCGCCTTGAGTGCGCCCGCGAGGCCCGCGAGCGTCGCCGACAGCACGAATGCGAGCAGCTTGTAGCGATCGGCATCGTAGCCGAGCGAGATCGCCCGCGGCTCGTTTTCGCGGATCGCCTTCAGCACCTGTCCGAATGGCGAATGGACGATGCGGACGATGAGCGCGAACGCGGCGATGAACACGACGAGCACCGTGTAATACATGGCGAGCGGGCGCGACAGGTCGATCAGGCCGAACAGATGCCCGCGCGGCACCGCCTGGATACCGTCCTCGCCGTGCGTGAACGGCGCCTGCACGTAGAAGAAATACATCATCTGCGCGATCGCGAGCGTGATCATCGCGAAATAGATGCCCTGCCGGCGTATCGCGAGCGCGCCGACCACCACGCCGAGGCCGGCCGACGCCACGGTGCCGGCCACGATCGCGATCTCCGGGGTCACGCCCCATTCCTTCGCCGCATGCGCGGTGACGTAGCCCGCCGTGCCGAGGAACATCGCATGCCCGAACGACAGCAGTCCGCCGAAGCCGAGCAGCAGGTTGAATGCGCACGCGAACAGCGCGAAGCACAGCGCCTTCAGGATGAACACCGGGTAGATGCCGGCGAACGGCGCGACGGCGAGCACCACCGCCATCACGAGCGTCGGCACCAGCGTCGCGTTGCGTGACGCGGCCTTGCGCGCGGCGGTCTGCGCGATCGCGGCCACTACCGCTCCTTCCCGAACAGACCCGCCGGCCGCACGAGCAGCACGATGACCATGATCACGAAGATGACGGTGCTCGACGCTTCGGGGTAGAAATACTTGGTCAGACCCTCGACGATGCCGAGGCCGAACCCGGTGAGGATGGCGCCGAGGATCGAGCCCATGCCGCCGATCACGACGACCGCGAAGACGACGATGATGAGGTCGGCACCCATCAGCGGATTCACCTGGTAGATCGGCGCCGCCATGACGCCGGCGACCGCGGCCAGCGCAACGCCGAAGCCGAAGGTCAGCGTGATCATCCGCGGCACGTTGATGCCGAAGGCCTGCACCAGCGCGGGGTTCTCGGTGGCCGCCCGCAGATAGCTGCCGAGCTTGGTGCGCTCGATGACGAACCAGGTCGCGAGACAGATGACGAGCGAGGCGACGATCACCCAGGCGCGGTAGATCGGCAGGAACATGAAGCCGAGGTTGATGCCGCCGGTGAGTTGCGACGGGATCTGGTACGGCAGGCCCGACGAGCCGAACTCGTTGCGGAACAATCCCTGGATCACAAGGGCGAGCCCGAACGTGAGCAGCAGCCCGTACAGGTGGTCGAGCTTGTAGAGACGCGACAGCATCGTGCGCTCGATGACGAGACCGACGATGCCGACGCCGATCGGGGCGAGCAGCAGCGCCCACCAGTAGCCGATGCCCGCCTTGTTCAGCAGGAACCACGCGCAGAACGCGCCCATCATGTACTGCGCGCCGTGCGTGAAGTTGATGATGTTGAGGAGCCCGAAAATGACGGCGAGCCCGAGCGACAGCATCGCGTAGAACGCGCCGTTGATGAGGCCGATCAGCAGTTGCCCGAAAAGTGCCTGCATTCAGCGAAGCCGATGCGTTGGGGTGCGAAGCGTCGAGCGGCGCCGCAAGGCGCACGCTCGAGCGCGAGCAGTTATCCGCCGCGCCGTGTCGATGCCGGGTCGAAGCGATTGCACATGCCGGCGCGACGGATGATGACGCGCTATTTGACGAGCGAGCAGCCGCCGTCCTTCAGCGGCCGGAACGCCTCGTCGGCCGGAATCGTGGCCAGCGTCTTGTAGTAGTCCCACGGTCCCTTCGATTCGGACGGCTTCTTCACCTCGACGAGATACGCCGGGTGCAGCGTGCGGCCGTCGACGCGAATCGATCCCTTGCCGAACAGCGGATCGTCGGTGGGCATCTCCTTCATCTTCGCGACGATCTTCGCGCCGTCGGCGTCGCTCTTCAGCGCCTCGACCGCCTTGAAGTAGTGCAGCAGCGACGCGTAGACGCCGGCGTGCACCATCGTCGGGTGGATGCCCTTGTCCTGCGGCGCGAAGCGCGTGCTGAACGCGCGGGTCTTGTCGTTCGCATCCCAGTAGAACGTCTCGGTGAACGTGAGACCCTGCGCGGTCGGCAGGCCGAGCGAGTGGACGTCGGTGATGAACACGAGCAGGCCCGCGAGGCTCTGGCCGCCCTTCACGATGCCGAATTCGGCTGCCTGCTTGATCGAGTTCGTCGTGTCGCCGCCCGCGTTCGCAAGGCCGATCACCTTCGCCTTCGACGCCTGCGCCTGCAGCAGGAACGACGAGAAGTCCTGGTTGTTGATCGGCACCTTCACGCCACCCAGCACCTTGCCGCCGGCCTTCTCGACCGCCGCGGTCGTGTCGCGCTCGAGCGCCTGCCCGAACGCGTAATCGGCGGTGATGAAGAACCAGGTGTTGCCGCCATGCTTCGTGATCGCGGTGCCCGTGCCGTTCGCGAGCATCCACGTGTCGTAGGTCCAGTGCACGGTGTTCGGCGTGCACGCCTTGCCCGTCAGGTCGGACGAGCCGGGGCCCGACGCGAGGAACACCTTGTTCTTGTCCTTGGTGATCTGCGACACCGCGAGCGCCACGCCCGAGTTCGGCACGTCGACGATCACGTCGACGCCTTCGGCGTCGTACCAGCGGCGCGCGATCGCCGAGCCCACGTCCGCCTTGTTCTGATGGTCGGCCGAGACGATCTCGACCTTGATGCCGCGCTTCTCGATGCCCGAATCCTCGACGGCCATTTTCGCCGCCACGACCGAGCCCGCGCCGGCGAGGTCGGTGTAGAGGCTCGACATGTCGGACAGCACGCCGATCTTGATCACGTTGCCGGTGAACTGCGCCTGCGCGGTGCCGGCGGCGAATGCGCCGGCGATCGTGAGCGCAACGAGACTGCGTTTCATTGCCTTCATCGGTACTCCTCCTGTGAAAAACCGAAGTGGGGTCAGAGACGACTTTTTCCGAACTCCGCAAAAGTCGTCTCCGACCCCCCTAAACACCCAGGTACTCGTGCAGC
>DASSVX010000298.1:0-6730 GCA_035705655.1 Casimicrobiaceae bacterium | reverse complement strand
GCGGCGTAGGGGTCGATCGCCGTATCCTCGCCCGCATCCACGCGCGCCGCGAAATCGTCGTACGCCGCCTGCATCGTTTGCTGCCAGTCGCGTCTCGACATGTCGGCAGGCAGCGGCGGACAACCGTTCGCGTCGCCGTCGGCCATGTCGATCTTGTGCGCGAACTCGTGGATGACAAGATTCATCTGCGCTGCATCCCAGTCGGCCGAGGCTTCGACGTCCGGCCACGACAGCACGACCGGGCCGCGGTGCATCGCCTCGCCTGCCAGCGCGTCATCCTGCTTGTGCACGACGCCGAACTCGTCCTCGTATTCCCAGCCGGGGACGAATTCCCCGGGGTACACGACGATGTTCTCGAAGCCGTCGTACAGCGCGAGGTCCAGGTTCAGCACCAGCACGCAGGCCTGGATGGCGATGATCGTGCGCTGCAGCGGCGTGACTTCGTGCCCCCGCGCGCCGACGATGCTCTTCGCGTCGAGAAACAGGACGACGAGATCGCGCAGGCGCGCAAGCTCGTCCGGCGCGTAGATCGCGAGGAATGGAAGCGACGCGCAGGCGTCGCGCCATAGCGCCTCGGGCAGCGCCGACGTGCGGAGGATCCGCCTGCGTCGAAACCGACGGAACGCGTGGAACACCATGCGCCGAGCGCGACGCTAGCGCGCGACGTCCGGCGGACCCGACAACGCAAGCGCCTCGGTGTCGTCGTCGAGGTCGATCACCTGCCCGTTCGCGCCGGTGAGCAGCCGGTCGGCCTCATCCTCGGGCAGCGCCTCGACGTCACGCAGCTTGCGCGCGATCGTCGTGCTTTTCTTCCCCGCTTCGTCGAGCGTGTTGCTGACCTGGAGGAGCTTGTCCTTGGTCTTCGCGAGCAGCGCCCCGAAGCGGTCGAACTCGGTCTTGACGGCGCCGAGCACGCGCCACACTTCGGTCGATCGCTTTTGCACGGCGAGCGTGCGGAAGCCGAGTTGAAAGCTGTTGAGCAAAGCCTGCAACGTGGTGGGCCCGGCGATCGTGACGCGGAAGTCGCGCTGCAGCGTATCGGCAAGGCCCGGCCGCGACATCGCCTCGGCGAACAGGCTTTCCGTCGGCACGAACAGGATCGCGAAGTCGGTGGTGTGCGGCGCCTGCACGTACTTGTCGCGAATCGATCGTGCCTGCAGCTTGAAGAACTGCTCGAGCGCACGCCGGCTCGCCTCGACCGCTTCGATGTCCGCGCCCTCGATCGCCGCCTGCAATCGCTGCCAGTCCTCGAGCGGGAATTTGGCATCGATCGGCAGCCAGCAGGGCGTACCGTCGTCGCCGTGGCCGGGAAACCTGATTGCGTATTCGACCCGGTCCTTCGAGCCCGGCCGGGTCGGCACGTTCTGCGCGAATTGACCGGGCGGCAGCAGGTCGCCGAGCAGTGCGCCGAGTTGCACCTCGCCCCACGTTCCGCGCGACTTGACGTTCGTCAGCACGCGCTTCAGGTCGCCGACGCCGCTCGCGAGCGTCTGCATTTCGCCAAGCCCCTTGTGCACCTGCTCGAGCCGCTCCGATACATGCTTGAACGACGCACCGAGGCGCTGCTCGAGCGTCGTCTGCAGCTTCTCGTCGACCGTCGCGCGCATCTGCTCGAGCTTGACCATGTTCTCCGCGCGCAGCACGTCGAGGCGCTCCTCGAGCGTCTTGCGCAGCGACTCGATGCGCGTCTCCCACGCCTGCGTGAGCTGCGCGAGGCGCTCGGCGAACGACTTGAGCTGCTCCTGCTGCAACGCGCCCATGCCCGTCAACTGCTGCCCGGTGCCTTGCGTGAAGCGCGAGAGCGTCTCGCCCACTTCCTTGCGCAGCGCCGAGCCCGCGGCGGCCGATTCGTTGCGCGCCGTCGCGAGGTCGGCACGGATGTCGCGCTCGTGATTGGCGGCGTCGCGTCCGAACGCCTCGAGCAGGCCACGCAGTTCGGCGCCATCGCGCGCGGCACGGTCGCGCGCCTCGACGAGACCGGCGAGCCGTACGAGCGCCACCGCCGCAAGGCCGATCAGCACGACCAGCGCCACGACGATTGCGACGAGCAGGTACTCGATCATGGCGGGCGAGTGTAGCAGCCGGGACCAGCGCCCTCGAGTGCGAGTGCGGCAAAGCTCGCGAGCCAGTGCGCCCCGACGAACGCGTGGCTTGCAAGACCCTGCCAGCCCGCGGCCAGATGACGTTGCGCTGCGGCCGTGGCAACGGCAACGCGGGGATCGTCTGGCGGCAATGCTCGGGCAATGCCGCGGAAGCACCACGCACGCGACAGGTTGAGCCCGTCGAGGTGCACGAGCTGCGCATCGTCGCGGTCGGTGACCGTTGCGGGCGTGAGCAGCTGCGCCGGCTGCGCTTCGCCGAGCGTGGGCAGGAACGCGGCGAGCCATTCGGCAAACGTCGCCGCATCGAGCACACGGCGCATGAGCTCCGCCTCGACCAACACCGGCGACAGGAAATCGGTGCCCGAAGGCTCCCACTGCGCAGGGGCGTCGCGGTCGTGTGCGAACCACGCGATTGCCTTCGTTCGGCAGGCGTCTGCCAGTGCCGTGTCGCGGGCGACATCGGCATAGTCGAGCGCGAACGCAAGCGCAAACGCGCTGTTCGCGTGCATGCCGTAGCGGACCGGGTAATGGGCACGCGGCAGGAACTCGATGAAGCGCCCCGCGAACGCGCCGGCAAGCGGCGCGAGTGCCTCGTGCCAGGGTGCAACACGCAGCTCGGCGATTTCCGCGGCAAGCTTCAACAGCCACGCCCATCCGTACGTTCTCTCGAACGAGATGCTTTCGGGGCGCGCGAGATACGCGACTTCCACGGCAATCGCGTCGGCGTGCAACTGGCGATCGAAGAGCGCCTCGATGGTGGCGCGCTCGGGCAGCGCGGGAAAGCGCCTCAGGACACGCGCGAGCAGCCAGTGCATGTGCACGCACGAATGCCAGTCGTAGCTGCCGTGGAATGCCGGATGCAGCACGCGCGGCGTTTGCGCATCGGCGTCGCTCGACATCGTGTGATCGAGCTTGTGCGGGTAGTGTCGCGCGATGTTCGCAAGCGCGAGTGTTGCGAAGCGCGAAGCCGTTTGGGCGTCGAGCAGAGCGTCACATACCATTTTCGAGAAACCGAAATGGGACCGAAATGGGGTCAGACACCATTTTCACCGCAAACGACGCGGTGAACGCGAAATGGGGTCAGACACCATTTTCACCGCAAACGACGCGGTGAAAATAGTATCTGACCCCTACGCAGCCTCGCGCGACGCGCGCTTGCGCTCGTGTTCCTTGAGGAAGCGCTTGCGGATGCGGATCGACTTCGGCGTGATTTCGGCGAGCTCGTCGTCGGCGATGAATTCGACCGCATACTCGAGCGTCAGCGCGATCGGCGGCGTCAGCAGGATCGCGTCGTCCTTGCCCGATGCACGCACATTCGTGAGCTGCTTGCCCTTGATCGGATTGACGACGAGATCGTTGTCGCGGCTGTGGATGCCGATCACCATGCCCTCGTACAGCTTGTCGCCGGGCGACACGAACATGCGTCCGCGCTCCTGCAGCTTCCAAAGCGCATAGGCGACGGCATCGCCGTCTTCCTGCGAGATGAGCACGCCGTTGCGCCGCTCGGGAATGTCGCCCTTGACGGGAGCGAACGCGTCGAACACGTGGCTCATGAGGCCCGTCCCGCGCGTGAGGTTCATGAACTCGCCCTGGAATCCGATCAGGCCGCGCGCCGGAATCCGGTAGTCGAGACGCGCGCGTCCCTGCGCGTCGGACGCCATGTCGGCGAGCTCGCCGCGGCGCACGCCGAGCGCTTCCATCACCGCACCCTGATGCTGGGCCTCGACGTCGACCGACAGCGTCTCGTACGGCTCGCAAACGACGCCGTCGATTTCCTTCATCACGACGCGCGGACGCGATACCGCGAGCTCGTAGCCTTCGCGGCGCATGTTCTCGATCAGGATCGTCAGGTGCAGCTCGCCCCGGCCCGAAACGAGGAACGCGTCCGTGTCACCCGTTTCCTCGACGCGCAGCGCCATGTTGGTCAACAGCTCGCGCATCAGCCGGTCGCGCAGATTGCGCGACGTGACGTACTTGCCCTCGCGGCCGGCGAGCGGCGACGTATTCACCTGGAAGTACATCGACAGCGTCGGCTCGTCGACGCAGATCGGTGGGAGTGCCTCCGGCTGGTCGACGGCGGCGAGCGTGGTGCCGATCGTGAGGTCGTCGATGCCGGTGACGAGCACGATGTCGCCGGCCACGGCACGCTCGACCGGAACGCGGTTCAGGCCCTCGAACATGAACACCTGCCCCACGCGTCCCCGCCGGGCGATTTCACCGTCGGCAAGCGCATGGTCGACGATCGCGACTTCCTGCCCTGCAACCAGCGTGCCCCGTCGAATGCGCCCGATGCCTAGCCGCCCGACGTAGCTCGAATAATCGAGTGCGCTCATCTGGAACTGCAGCGGCGCCTCGGCTTGCCCTGCCGGCGCAGGCACGTGGGCGAGGATCGTCTCGAACAGCGGGCGCATGTCGGCGCTCGCCGGCCTGGCCACGACGTTTTGCGCATCGGTCGCCGATGCAGCTTTCGCCACGCCGACGTCGAGCGTCGCCCACCCGTTCAGCGCCGATGCGTAGACGACCGGAAAATCGAGCTGCGCATCGGTTGCGCCAAGCCGGTCGAAGAGCTCGAACGTCTGGTTCACCACCCATTCGGCGCGCGCGCCCGGCCGGTCGATCTTGTTGACGACGACGATCGGCCGCAAGCCCTGCCGCAGCGCCTTCTGCGTGACGAAGCGCGTCTGCGGCATCGGTCCTTCGACCGCATCGACGAGCAGCAGCACGCCGTCGACCATGCCGAGCACGCGCTCGACCTCGCCGCCGAAGTCGGCGTGACCCGGCGTGTCGACGATGTTGATGTGCACGATCTCGTTGCCGCGCGGATAGCGGATCGCGCAGTTCTTCGCGAAGATCGTGATACCGCGCTCGCGCTCGATGTCGTTGTTGTCCATCATCCGCTCGGCCACGTGCTGGTGCCGGGCGAACGTGCCCGCCTGGACCAGGAGCTTGTCGACGAGCGTGGTCTTGCCGTGGTCGACGTGCGCGATGATCGCGATGTTGCGAAGGTCGTTGCGGGTGGCGGACATTTGAGGCTTTCGCGGCCGCGCGTCGATGCGCACGGCAAAACAGTCGATTATAGCGTGCCGTGCATGCTCTTCGCCACGAAAATTTTGAAAAATCCGATGCTTAGGCTATAATTCGTCCTCGGGCGGCCGTTCCGGTCACCGCCCATCCCGCCAGCCGGCGCCCGTGTTCCTGCATTCGGCGCCCAACGCGAATCCCAGCCAAACGACATTCCGCTGCCTGGACCGGAAACCGCCGAAGCGGTAGGCCGCGTTACCAGGAGCAACTGCATGCAGAGCTTTGACGAGCTCGGCTTGCGGCCCGAGATCATGCGGGCCGTGACCGAAGCCGGTTACACCACACCCACGCCGATCCAGGCGCAAGCCATTCCAGAAATCCTCGCCGGCCACGACATCATGGGCGGCGCGCAGACAGGCACCGGCAAGACGGCCGGATTCGGCCTGCCGATTCTGCACAAGCTCGCGGCGCACGCGAATGCGAGTCCGTCGCCCGCCCGCCACCCGGTACGCGCACTGATCCTCGCGCCGACGCGTGAGCTCGCGATCCAGGTCGAGGAGCAGATCAAGGAGTACGGCAAGTACACGAGCGTGCGCTCGACCTGCGTGTTCGGCGGCGTCGACATCCGCCAGCAACTGGCCATCGTGCGCGCCGGCGTCGAGATCCTCGTCGCAACACCCGGGCGCCTTCTCGATCACGTCGAGCAGAAGAGCGTCAATCTCGGCCAGGTCGAAATCCTCGTGCTGGACGAAGCCGACCGCATGCTCGACATGGGCTTCATCCCCGACATCAAACGCATCATGCGTCTGTTGCCCGCCGCCCGGCAGAACCTGCTCTTCTCCGCGACGTTCTCCAATGAGATCAAGAAGCTCGCCGACGAGCTCCTGAACAAGCCGCGCCTCATCGAAGTGGCGCGTCGCAACGCCGCGGCCGAAAACGTCGCGCAAAGCGCGTACAAGGTGCCGCAGGAGGCGAAGCGTGCGCTGCTCGTGCATCTCGTCACGTCGCGCAACGTCTGGCAGGTGCTGTGCTTCATGCGCACCAAGCATGGCGCATCGCGCCTTGCGCGCCAGCTCGAGAAGGAAGGTCTCGCCGCGTCGGCCATTCACGGCGACAAAACGCAGGTGGCGCGCCTCGAGGCGCTGTCGCAGTTCAAGGACGGCAAGCTGCAGGTGCTGGTCGCCACCGACGTCGCGGCGCGCGGCCTCGACATCGACGACCTTCCGCTCGTCGTCAACTACGAGTTGCCGCACGTGCCGGAGGATTACATCCACCGGATCGGACGCACCGGGCGCGCAGGCGCCACCGGCGAGGCGATTTCGTTCGTCGCGCCCGAGGAAGAGAAGCACCTCGTCGAAATCGAGAAGCTCCTCAAGAAGAAGATTGCGCTTTGTGCCGCCGAGGGCTTCGACGCGACGGCTGCCCTGGCAAGCGCCCGCGAGCGGGCGCCGCGTGGCGCCAGCGCGCGCGGCGAACGCACGCCGAGAACCGCGAACGGCAGCGGCAACGAGCATCGCGCCTTACGCCGGGAACATGCCGAAACCGGCGCGTCGCGTGCACGGCCTGCGCGTGCGGCGGTGAAGCGCGACACGGGCATCGAGACACCC
>DASSVX010000297.1:0-2045 GCA_035705655.1 Casimicrobiaceae bacterium | reverse complement strand
TTCGATGCAGCCCGATCGACCGCAGAAGCAAGGCGGACCGGGAACTTCGTCGTCGCGCGGCCACGGCAACGGGTTGTGCCCCCACTCCCCGGCGATGCCGTTGATGCCCTCCAGAACGCCGCCGTCGATCACGAAGCCGCCGCCGACACCCGTGCCGAGGATCACGCCGAACACGACGGCGGCGCCGCGGCCCGCGCCATCGTTCGCCTCCGAAAGTGCGAAGCAATTCGCGTCGTTCGCCATGGCAATCGGGCGCGCAAGACGCGCTTCGATATCGCGCTTGACGGGCATGCCGTTCATGCACACCGAGTTCGAGCCGCGAAGCAATCCCGTGGCACGCGAAGCCGAGCCGGGCGTGCCGATGCCGACCGTTGCGCTGCCTGGCGCGAGGCCGCACGCCTCTTCCGCGTCGTGAACGAGCCGCGCCACGAGGTCGATGATGGCGCGATAATCGTTGTGCGGCGTCGCCTCGCGCCGGCGCAATCGCACGTTGCCGTCGCGATCGAGCACGATGATCTCGGTCTTTGTCCCACCGAGGTCGATGCCGATTCTCATGCGCATCGCCACGGTGTCGCTTTCGGCCATGCGGCTATCATACAAGCCAATGCCGACCATCGATCTCGACGCGCGCGTCGAATTCGCGGCGAGCCTCGCGCGCGACGCGGGTGCGCTCGCGCTCCGCTATTTCAATCGCGAGCTTGCCTATTCCGCCGAATCCAAGGGCGACCCGCAGGACTGGGTCAGCGTCGCCGACCGTTCCGTGGAAGCGCTTTGCCGCGCGCGGCTCGCGGAAGCGTTTCCTGGCGACGCGATGCTCGGCGAGGAAACCGGCGGGACGATCGGCGACAGAACGTGGGTCATCGACCCGATCGACGGCACGCTGAATTTCGTCCACGGCGTGCGCTACTGGTGCGTTTCGATCGCGTTCGTCGAACGCGGCGTGCGCCGCATCGCCGCCATTTACGATCCGCCCGCCGATGAGCTCTTCACGGCGGCCTCCGGCCGCGGGGCGCGTGTCAACGGGCGGCCGATGCGCACGTCCGACTGCCGGGTCCTCGAGCGTGCGCTTCTCGTGCACGGTTATGTGTACCGTCACGATCTCGACGCGCACCTTCGGCTTCGCCGGGCGTTGATCGAGGCAGGCGCCGAAGTGAAGGACCACGGCGCAGGCGCACTGATGCTCGCGCACGTGGCCGCCGGACGCTTCGACGCCTATCTCGAGCCGCACATGCATCCGTGGGATGCGAGCGCAGGTTTGCTGCTCGTCGAGGAGGCGGGCGGGCGGGTGCTCTCCTACCCTGGTGACCTGGGCTTGCGTGCCGGCGGGGCGGTGCTCGCGAGCGCAGCCGGACTGTACGACCGGCTATTTGCGATGGCCGGCTGGTAAGGTCACACGTCGACCTTCCCGCTGTACCAGAATTCCTGCAGGTTCAGCAGGTCGCGCCGAACGGCCGAAGGAAACCCTGCACGGCCACCGCGGCGGTCACCGAGCAGCTCCTCGAACAGTCCAGGCGCATTCACGTGATCGTTCCATTGCGAAACGATGAGGTTCACGATTCGCGGGAACTGGCTGGCGAGCGCGCACGGAGCGAGCCCCTGCGGCAGCGTATCGAACCACTTCTCGCTTTGCGGCAGCAGGTGATCGGCGGGTCGCGCCTTGCGCACGCTCGTCCAGTCGGTGGCCGACTTCAGCACCGATGCACGTGGCTCCGCGGGGCGCGGCCGGACGATCGGCTGCACGACGTCGTTGAGATCGTTCCACCCTCGTCTTCCGCCGTAGATCGACACGTCGTTTTCTCCGCACGGTTGCATTCGTTCGGGCGTGGCGCACCGGCCGTACGGCGCGCCGCTGGGGCGAAGCATGCCACGGGAAGGCGGGTCGATTCAAGTCATGGCAGCGAGCATGTCGCGGCAACGCGCTAATGTCCGGTCTTAGCAAAGTAGAAATGTCCGGTACGTTCCAGCCTCCAGCAAGCAGGGGGCGCGATGGAGACCGGAATGAGTCAGCAGGAATTGGAGCGTGTAGAGGTGATTGCGTTGCGCCA
>DASSVX010000296.1:0-13448 GCA_035705655.1 Casimicrobiaceae bacterium | reverse complement strand
GCGGTGGACGTACGGAGCGATGCGCGCGTGGGCGGCGCGGATCGCCGCGAGGTCGGGCAGGCCGCGCTCGCCCGCACCCATCAGCTGCCGTGCAGCTTCTGGGCGTTCGGGAAGTACATGTCCTTCCACGAGTCGGGCTTCACCTTGATCGACCCGATCTTGTGCATGAAGTCGACGTACTTCATCACGTTGTTCGGCGTGGTCGTGTACTTGATCTCGGGATCGTTCAGCATCTTCAGGATGTCGTCGAGGCTGTCCTTGTCCTTCGAGATGCGAAGGTACGTCTCGGCGGCGGCCCGCTTGTTGCCGTTGATCTGCGCGGTCGCCTCGTCGAGGGCGGCGACGAACGCCGCATACACCTTCGGATTGTCGTCGTGGAACTTCGCGGTCGTCCAGACCACGTTGAACGTGGCCGGTCCGCCCAGCACCTCGTACGAGTTCAGCACGCGGTGCATGCCCTTGTGCTCGAGCTCCTGGTACTGGAACGGCGGCGAGCTCAGATGCGCGGTGACTTCGGACTTGCCGGAAAGCAGCGCCGTTTCGCCGTCCGGGTGCGACATCGACACCGTCAGGTGGTCGAGCTTGTGCTCCTGTCCGGAACCGAACGCCTTCTCGGCAGCCATCTGCAGCGTGACCGCCTGGATCGAGACCTTCACCGCAGGCAGCGCGATCTTGTCGTTATCGGTGAAGTCCTTGATCGTCTTGACCTTCGGATTGTTCGTGACGAGGTAGAGCGGCATCGAATTGATCGCCGCGACGGCCTTCACGTCGAGATTGCTGCGCGTCTTCGCCCACAGCGTCGTGAACGGCGCGACGCCGCCCGAGGCGAACTGCAGATTGCCCGACAGAAGCGCGTCGTTCATCACGGCGCCGCTCGCGAACTTCGACCAGTCGACCTTGACGTCGATGCCGGCGGTTTTCGCGTGCTTCTCTATCAGCTTCTGGTCCTCCATGATCATCAGCGGCAGGTAGCTGATGCCGTACTGACGCGACACGTGGATTTCGCTCATCTCGGCGTGCGCCGCGGGCAGGATCGCGAGCGACAACGCCGCCGCCGCGAACGTCAGGGCCGATCTCGTCCTCGCAAGGACGCGGGTGCTTGCTGCCATTTCCTCCTCCTTCCTGTTTTTGTGAAGCGTCAGGCGCTCTCGTAGAGGCGCGTCAGAACGAATTCGCGATGGCCGAGCGCCTCGGCCGCGGTGAGGCGGCCGTTCGCCGTGCGGAACATCATGTCGAGGAGCTTGTTGCCCGCCTCGTCCATCGTCATCTCGCGCTGCAGAAGCCCGCTCGTGTCGACGTCGACGTGCTCGCTCATCGTGCGTACCGTGCGCGGATTTGCGCAGAGCTTGATGACCGGCAGGACCGGATTGCCGATCACGTTGCCCTGGCCGGTCGGGAAAAAGTGCACGACGAAGCCGGCCGCGGCGCAAAGCGTGACCATCTCGGCGGCCGCCGACGAGCTGTCCATGAACCACAGGCCCGGATGCGTCGGCATCTGCGCCTTGTCGAGCACGCCGTCGACCGTGCACTTGCGGCCGATCTTCTGGATGTTGCCGAGTGCCTTCTCCTCGATCGTCGTCAAGCCGCCCGCGATGTTGCCCTTCGTCGGCTGCGAGTCGGACAGGTCGCTCGTCTTGTGCCGCTCGATGACGCCCTGGTAGCGATCGAACATGCGCATGAAGTCGGCGCGCACCTTGTCGTCACGGCAGCGCGCCGCAACGATCTGTTCGCCGCCCGTCAGCTCGGTCGTTTCGCCGAACACCAGCGTGCAGCCGGCGGCATGCAGCTTGTCGAACGCGTCCCCGACCGTCGGATTCGAGCCGCAGCCCGACGTGGTATCCGATTCGCCGCATTTTGTCGACACCCACAGATCCGAGAGCGCGCATTCGGCGCGCGTCTGCTCGCTCGCCCATTGCACGTATTCCTTCGCGAACTTCGACGCGCGCATGATCGTGTCGTGATCGCCGTGCAGCTCGATGCCGAAACCCTGCACCGGCTTGCCGGTGGCGGCGATCCCGTCGACGACCTTCTTCGTCCACTGCTCCTCGATGCCGATGACCACCACCGCGGCGACGTTCGGATTGCTGCCGGTGCCGATCAGCGTGCGGAAGTGCAGGTCGAGGTCGGCGCCGAACTGCAGCCGCCCATACGGATGCGGGATCGCGAGCGTGCCCTTGATGTTGTTCGCGACCGCCTCGCATGCCGCGTTCGACAGATCGTCGACGGGCAGGATGACGACGTGGTTGCGCACGCCGACGCGGCCGTTCTGGCGCCGGTAACCGTTAAAAGTATTCTGCATGACGATGAGGAATCTCAGGAAAGCGCCGAGCGATGCTCAACGCGTTGAAGGATGGAGTTCGGCAGGAAGCGTCACGCGGGGCTGTGAGCCGTTGGAGCGTCGCGCGGTTTTTGCGCGACGCTCCAACGGCTTGCAGGCCCGCGCCACCGAACACGCCGCATGCTCGGAACGTAGCGCCGACAACGCCAATCACCACCGCTTGGTCTTGATGTTGTGGACGTGCGCATGCTCGCCCTTGCGGATCGGCTGCACGACCTTGCCGATATCCACGCCGTACTTGATCACCGTGTCGCCGACCGCCATGTCCTTCAGCGCGACCTTGTGGCCGATCGGGATGTCCTGGCGGCACTCGAGCGCGATGGTCCTGTCCTCGTCGAGGATCAGTCCGGTGAGCGTCGTCCCGGCATGGATGCCCTCGACGACGACGACGGCAACGCTGTCGTCGGGGTCATGCAATACGCAATGGATCACGGCAGTTCCTGGCAGTTGGCGCGCCGTCTTCCCGGCGCGGTTGGATAACCGGATCGTAGTGAGCCGGCCGCGTCGAGTCAACTATATCATTTACATCATTTGCGTAATTTTTGCGCACCCCCTAGACTCCCACGCAGCGTGCCCGCACCCCTTCACCCGGGCGGGCGCGCCCACCCGCCCCTGCCCGTCATCGGACGCCAGCCATGAACGACGCGAATGCGCGGCCGCTGCCGCTCGACGTGCCGCTCTACAAGGACGTCAAGCGCCGGCTCACCGACGCCTTGACGACTGGCGAATGGAAGCCCGGCGCCGCGATTCCCGCGGAGCGGCGGCTCTCGGAGCGCTTCCGCATCAGCGTCGGCACGCTGCGCAAGGCGATCGACGAGCTCGTCGCCGAGAACATCCTCATCCGCCAGCAAGGACGCGGCACGTTCGTCGCGAGCCACAACCGCGAGCGCGAGCTCTTCTACTTCCTGCACGTCGTGCCGCAGCGGGGATCGAAGCAGTACCCGGAGGTGCAGCTCGAATCGTTTGCCCGCGGCAGGGCCGATCGCCGCGTGTCCGACGCGCTCGGCATCGAGCCGGGCGACAGCGTCTATCGCATCCGCAACCTGCTTCGCGAAAACGGTGCGCCGATCATCGTCGATGACATCACGCTTCCGGCGCAGCGCTTCACCGGCCTCTCCGAGCGGCAGTTCCGCGAGCGCCGCTCGACCGTGTACAACCTCTACCAGGAAGCGTTCGGCGTCTCCGTGGTCGCGACGCGCGAGCGCGTGCGTGCGCTGCCTGCCGACGAAGCGACCGCGGCCCTTCTCGGCGTGGCGGTCGGAACGCCGCTGTTGTCGATACGCCGCGTCGCGCTGTCCTATCGCGAGCAGCCGATCGAGTACCGCGTGTCGCTCGTCAACACCGAGCGGCACGAATACTGGGCCGAGATCGGCACGTGACGCGTCGCGCGCCGCGACCCGCGAAACCGATGACCATCCCGATCGACCCCGGCGACATCGAATGGACCGCGGTGCGCGCGCAAGGGGCCGGAGGCCAGAACGTCAACAAGGTGTCCAATGCGGTGCACCTGCGCTTCGATGTCGCCGCGTCGCACCTGCCCGATCCGGTCAAGGCACGGCTGCTTGCGCTCGACGATCGAAGGATCACCCGTGAAGGCGTGATCGTGATCAAGGCGCAGCGCCATCGCAGCCTGGAGCGAAACTACGACGACGCGCTCGCGCGCCTTTCGCTGATCGTCGATGCCGCGGCGGTCGTCCCGGCGACGCGCAAGCCCTCGCGCCCGACGCGCGCGTCACAGCAGCGCCGCGTGGAAGCGAAGGTGCAGCGCGGCAGGATCAAGGCCGCGCGCGGTCGCGTCGACGACGCATGAGCAGCAATCCGCTTGCGCCGATCGCCGCGGCCAGGAGGACGACGACGGGTGTACCTGCGGCAGGGATCGCGACCGACGCTGTCGGCAGTCCGGCGACGTCGACTTGCGCGACATCGACCAGTCCGTCCTCGTCATTCACTTCGAGCTCGAATCGCGTCGGCCCGCCCGACGTCGATGGCGCGACGAACGAAATCCGGGACGATGCCGGGTCATCGATGGTGATCGGCGGCCCCGACAGCTGCCGCCACTTGTAGGCGACGATCATGCTTCCCGATGACGACGAACCGGTACCGTCGAGCGTGACGATTGCACCGCGCGCAGCGGACTTCGCTCCGCCGATCCGGGCGATCGGATCGCCCGGGGCGATCGCATTCACGAGGATCGTGCCGCGGAGTTCCGGCATCGCTCCTTCGCAGCGCTGCCCGAAGCGGGCGCCGAACTGCGTAGGCCGAAACGGCGTGTCGATCTCCAGGATCGTGAAGCGGCCGGCAAGCGTGTTGCAGCCGCGGCCCGCGCCATCGACCGACAGCCCGGCGACACCCGGGCTCTGGAACGGGAAGCGCTCCGCGTTCGTATAGATGCCAGGCGCAAGCGGCGCGCCGTCGGGCGCGGCGAACGCGAGGGTCCACCAGTCGAAGTCGGCGCCGGCAACGCTCGCCTGGACCGAGGTCTGGCCTTGATAGGCGTTATCGACGGTGATCGCTCCGTCGGCAGCCGTGAACATGAGCGGCATGCCGGCACCGATATAGTCGCCCGGCGGGCTGCGCCACGTGAGCAGACTTCGCCGGTCGCGCTTGTCGAAGACGTGGACGATGCTTGTCCCGGAGGCATGATTGCCCGCATCGTCGTCGATGTCGAGCCGGAAGACGAGATCGGCGCCACCCGGTGCGACATCGGGCGCGCGCAACTTGGTGATTGCCACGCCGGGCGATTCGATGCGTGCCGCCGGTCCCGCGATCTGCGACCAGTGCCACGACACGATGTGCCCATCGGGATCGTAGGACTGCGACCCGTCGAGCGTCACCAGCGCGCGCTCGTAAACTTCCTGCGCCCATCCGGGCATCGCCTGCGGCAGGTGCAGCTGTAGCGGCACGCTGCTGTTGATCCGGATGCGCAGGCGCAGCGCAGCCGGCGCCCCTTCGCAATGCTGCTCGGCGTCGGCGGCGAAGGCGACGACGTTGCCGTCGGCATCGAACTGCGCCTCGTACACGGTGAATTTGCCGGCCACCGTGTTGCATCCCCGGCCGTCACCGAACACGTCGAGCTGGGGCCGCCTGGCCGACTGAAATCGATGTGCCGACGCATAATTGCCGGGCATCAGCGTCCCACCCATCGGTGCGGCAAGGGTGATGCCCCAGAAGGTTTTGGGCGACACTGCGGACGGCGATCCCTGGAAGTAGATCTGAATTCCCGGACCCTGCGCTTCGGAAATCGTGCCGTCGGCCGGGGTGAGGCTGAACCTT
The DNA here is from genome assembly GCA_035705655.1 of Casimicrobiaceae bacterium. Lineage (GTDB taxonomy): Bacteria > Pseudomonadota > Gammaproteobacteria > Burkholderiales > Casimicrobiaceae > VBCG01. The sequence goes on along the minus strand of DASSVX010000296.1, from coordinate 7,837 downwards.
TGTTCGCCCCCGACGTAATCGTCCGGATCACTGATGAAGTCGATCTGCGTCAGTGCGCTCGCTGGCATCGCCAGCAACGTCGACACGACCGCGGACGCCACCATCACGGCGATCCTGCCTGTGCGCCTCGCGCGGAGCGTTCCGATCGTCATGGCGCTTGTCCTTGTCAGCGCAGGCCGAGCCGCGTTGCGAGCACGTCGAAGAAGATGCAGTAGGCGGCGATGGGCAGCGGAAGGCCGATCAGCGTCCCGATGAGGTACGTGCGGAAGCGGACGCCGGACATCGCAAGCGCGTAGTTCACCGCCGGCGCCGTCTGGAACAGCATCCGCAACGCGGCGATGCTGCCGACCGGATGGGCATCGAGCTCGCGCAGGATCCGGACCGCGACCCGATTGTCGAGCAATCGCAGCGCGTCGCCGCCGAGCGCGCGAATCGTCACGAACGTCACGGCGCATCCCGCGACCGCCGCAACGTAGGTGATCGCACCCCCGGCCAGCTTGCCGAGCGTCAGTACCGCCGCGGCGAGGAAAACGGATCCCGGAATCTGTATCAGGTTGCCGAGCGAAAAGAGCAGAACGAAAAGCAAAAGCCCGCCGCCCGGGTGCCGAAGCACGAGCTCGCGCACGAATGCGACGTTGAAGTGATCGCGCAGGCCGGAAAGCTGAACGATCGCGAGCAGCACGGCCAGAAAGAGAACGACCGCGAGCAGGCGCCGATGGCGCAGGACGAAAACCGGGACGAAGCGGCGGATTACCAGAACTCGAACGATGCCTGGGCCACCGGCGCAAACGTGCGCCGATGCGCGGGACAAGGCCCATGCAGATCGAGTGCTGCAAGGTGCTCGGGCGTGCCGTATCCCTTGTGACGGGCGAAGCCGTACAGCGGGTACTCGCGGTCGAGCACGACGAGCATGGCATCGCGCGTGGTCTTCGCGATGATCGATGCGGCCGAGATCGCCGGCACGTCGCGATCGCCCTTGACGATCGCGTAGGCGGGGCACGCAAGCTCCGGGCAATGGTCGCCGTCGATCAGCGCCTCGAGCGGCTGCACCGCGAGCGCCTCGACAGCGCGACGCATCGCGAGCAGCGTCGCCCGCAGGATGTTGAGCGCGTCGATTTCCCCGACGTCGCTCGCTGCCCACGCCCAGGCAATCGATTTCGTGCGAATCTCGGCCGCCACGCGATCGCGCGCATCCGCCGTCATCACCTTCGAATCGCGCAGGCCGCGGATCTTGCGTTTCGGATCGAGGATGACCGCGGCCGCGACCACCGGTCCCGCGAGCGGACCCCGCCCCGCCTCATCGATGCCGGCGACGAGCATGCTATCGCCCGCGCCGGCCGGCCGCGTCAGCGAGCGCGCGATCGAGCTCCGCGACGACGGCCTCCGCGGCGAGCGCACCGGTGTCGACGGCAAGCCCGCGTCCCATGCGCTCGAATACGGTTTCGATGCGTCTGCGTGTCACGGTGTCGTCGAACAGATTGAGTGCGGCCTGCGCAAGATTGCCCGGACTGGCGTCGTCCTGCAAGAGCTCGGGCACGACGAAACGGCCGGCGAGCACGTTCGGCAATCCGACCCATGGGACGAGGAGCTTGCGGCGCACGATGTGCGCGGTCAATGCGCTCACCCGATAGAAGATCACGTGCGGACAGCGCGCGAGCGCCGCTTCGAGCGTCGCGGTGCCGGAAGCCACCAGCGCGACATCGGCGGCGCGCAGCGCGTCGCCCGCGTGTCCGTAGAGAACCGTCATCGGCAACGCGTCATGCCCGACGCGGTGGCGCGCCTCGATGAACGCGTCGCGCGTGGTGCGCGACACGAGCGGCACGATGAACCGGGCATCGGGACGCGCTTCCAGCATCCGCGCCGCGGCGTCGAGCACCAGCCCGGCGTGCATCTCGATTTCGGACAGGCGGCTGCCGGGCAGCAGCGCGAAGAGCGGTGTCGGGCCCTTGAGCTTCAGCGTCTCGCGCGTTGCGCGCCGGGTGCCGGCACGCGCAGCATCCTGCGCCAGCGGATGGCCCACGTACGTGACGGCGATACCGGCCGCCTCGTAGAGTGGCGGCTCGAACGGAAAGAGCGCGAGCATGCGGTCGACCGAGCGTCCGATGGTCGTGAGGCGCTCGCGGCGCCATGCCCACACCGACGGGCTCACGAAATGCACGGTGCGCACGCGCTTCCGCTTGAGCCGCCGCTCGAGGCCGAGATTGAAATCGGGTGCGTCAACGCCGACGAACAGCGGCACGCGCCGGCGGATGAAGCGGCGCCCGATGTCGCGCCGCAACGCGATCAGCGCGGGCAAATGCGCAACGACCTCCGAAAAACCCCGCACCGCAAGCTGGTCGAGCGGCGCGAGCACCTCGCAGCCGGCTGCATGCATCTTCGGGCCGGCGATGCCGGCGAAGCGCACCGCGGGACGGCGCTGGCGCACCGCTTCGATCAGCGTCGCGGCGAGCGCGTCGCCCGACGCCTCGCCAGCGACGATGCCGATCGTGACGGGCACCATCAGCGCACGATGCCGCGGCGGCTTTCCGAAAGGAACGTCACGAGCGGCGCGACGACCGGGTGTGCCTGCGCCTCGAGGCCGAGCGTCTCGCGCGCCTCCTCGAGCGACAGGCCCGCACGGTAGAGCGTGCGATACGCCCGGCGCACGGTCGCGATGTCCTCCGCCGAGTATCCGCGGCGGCGCAACCCCTCGTTGTTCGTTCCGGCGGGCTTCGCGGGGTAACCGGCCGCGGTGACGTACGGCGGCACGTCCTGCAGCACGATCGCTCCGGCAGCGAGCATTGCGTGCGCGCCGATATGGCAGAACTGGTGCACCCCCGCGTACGCGCCGAGCACGACGAAATCGCCGATCGTCACGTGACCCGCGATCTGCGCGTTGTTGGAGAACGTCGTGTAGTTGCCGACGACGCAGTCGTGCGCGACATGCGTGTACGCGAGGAACAGGTTGCCGTTGCCGATCGTCGTCGTCGCACGGTCCTGCGCGGTGCCCGCGTGAATCGACACGAATTCGCGCACGACGTTGTCGTCGCCGAGGACGGTGGACGTCGGCTCGCCGCCGTATTTGCGATCCTGCGGGATCTCGCCCACGGAGGCGAACTGGAAGACCCGGTTGCGCGCGCCGATCGACGTGCGGCCGGTGATCACCGCATGCGGACCGATGCGCGTGCCCGGCCCGAGCGATACGTCGGGGCCGACGATCGAGTACGGCCCGATCGCGACGTCGTCGGCGATGCGCGCGCCGGCGTCGACGAGCGCGGTGGGATGGATGGCCGGCACGTCAGGATTCGCGCACGCGACGTGGCTCCATGATGCTGACGGGCCTAGGGCCTGTTCACGCTATGAACGCGCGCGCGAACGGGTGGCATGGGGCGCCAATCGAGGCGCCTGACGAAGCGCAGGCTGGCTGCCTGCGCAAGGAGGGTAACGAAGAGTGGCGCCCCATGCCACCCGTTCCCTTCGAGTTGCTGCCAAAACGGCCCTGCGCATCGTTGCAAGACCTCGCCGGGTGCCCAACCCGCCTTCGGCCTTGCGCCTCGCGCAAGGCCGTTTTGGCCGTGCAACGCGCGTGCATTCATAGCGTGAACAGGCCCTAGACCGGCAACGGCGGCGTCGGCGGCACGTCGCGGATCGCCGCGAGCAGCTTTGCCTCGCACACGAGCTCGTCGCCGACCATCGCCTTCGTCCTGAAGCGCCCGATGCCCCGCACGGCGCGCTCGAGGTGCGCTTCGAGCAGCAGCGTGTCGCCAGGCACGACCTGCCGCTTGAAGCGCGCCTCGTCGATGCCGGCGAAGAGCACGAGTTGGCTGCCGTCGCGCCGCGCGACGTCGGAGAGCATCGTGAGAAGTCCGGCGACCTGGGCCATCGCCTCGATCACGAGCACGCCGGGCATGACCGGGTACGTCGGAAAGTGGCCCTGGAAAAACGGCTCGTTGACCGTGACGTTCTTCACCCCACGCACGAACTTGCCGGACTCCCAGTCGAGCACGCGATCGACGAGCAGCATCGGATAGCGATGCGGCAGAAGGCGCCGGATGATGCCGATGTCGAGTTCGCTCATTGAATCCCCCCACGCTTGCGGCCGCTTGCACGGCCCTCGTGCTTCGCACGCGGCTGTTCGCCCTCGGGGCGGCCCATCGGGCTCACGCGCTGCCCCCCACGCGGCGTAATTCGCCGCTTGAAACCGCCCTACACGTTCTTGTCATTCTGCCGCGCCGTCAGCGCAGCTTCGAGCCTGCTCACCCGCTCGGCCAGCTCGCGCAGGCGCCGGATCTGCGACGCGACGCGCTTCCATTCACGATGCGGCAGCGCCGGAAACGCGCCAGTGTATATCCCCGGGTCGCGGATCGAATCGTAGACCAGGGTGGCGGCCGAGATCGCGCTGCCGGCGGCGATCTCTAGGTGTCCCGAGATCATCGCCGCGCCACCGATGCGGCAATGCGCGCCGATCCGCGTCGAGCCTGCGATGCCGACGCAGCCGGCAATGGCCGTATGCGCGCCGATCACGCAGTTGTGTCCGATCTGTATCTGGTTGTCGAGCTTGACGCCGTCCTCGATGATCGTATCGTCGATCGCTCCCCGATCGATCGTCGTGTTGGCGCCGATTTCGACGTCGGCGCCGATGACGACGTGTCCGATCTGCGTGATCTTGAGCCAGCGTCCGTCCTCCTCGGCAAGGCCGAAGCCGTCGGCGCCGATCACCGCGCCACTGTGAACGAGGGTACGCGCGCCGATCACGCAACCGGGATAGACGGTGACGCGCGCATCGAGCACGACATCGGCGGCGATGCTCGCACCGGCGCCGACGATGCAGTGGGCGCCGATGGCGGCGCGCTCGCCGATCGTCGCGTGCCGCCCGATGACGGCGTACGGGCCGACGCTTGCCGATGCAGCGACGGTTGCCGAAGCGTCGATGCACGCGTGCGAATGGGCACCCGGCGCGGGTGCGGGCGCAGGATGCAGGATCGCGGCGACGCGCGCATAGACTGCGTACGGATTCGCAGCGACGAGTTTCGGCAGCGGCGTCGCCGTGGCGGCCGCGGGGTCGACGATGACGGCACTGGCCCGCGTCGCAGCGAGCTGGCCGCGATATCTCGGATTGGCGAGAAACGCGATGTCGCCGCGTTCGGCCCGCTCGAGCGTGGCAACACGCGTCACGACGACGCTCCCGTCGCCGTCGAGTGCTGCGCCGGTCAATGCAGCGAGCTCCGACAGCGGCTTGCCGGCGAGCGTGCGCAATGAAGCCATCGTGCGGGCCACCTGCGCGGGGTTGGGGAACCGGAAGCCTTCGGCTACTTGTCGGCGAGCGCCTTGATCACCCGGTCGGTGATGTCGATGCGCTGGCTCGCGTAGACGACGGGGTCCTGCAGGATGAGGTCGTACTTCTCGTCTGCAGCGATCTGCTGGATCACCTTGTTCGCGCGCTCCTGGATGCCGGCGAGCTCCTCGTTGCGGCGCAGGTTGAGATCCTCGCGGAACTCGCGCTGCATCCGGGTCAGGTCGCGCGACTGGTTCGCGAGGTCGCGCTCCCTGTTGCGCCGATCGGCGTCGGACATCGTCGCGCCGTCGCGGTCGAGCGCCGACTGCAGATCGCGCACCTGCTTCGCGAGCTTCTGGATCTCGGCGTCGCGCGTCGCGAATTCCTTTTCGATCTTCGCCTGCGCGCGCTTGGCCGGTGTCGCTTCGCGGAACAACCGCTCGGTGTTGACGAAGCCGATCTTGTAGTCGGCAGCCGCCGCCGCCGCCGCGAACGCGACGAGTGCGAGAGCGACGGCAGCCGTGCGAAGGCGCGCGAGCACGGCCTGTCTGTCGATGATGCTCATGTGGGTCGGGAAAGCGGCATGCTAGAACGCGGCGCCGGCCTGGAACTGGAAGCGCTGTTGCCGGTCGCCTTCGCGCGCGTTCAGCGGAACGGCATAGCTGAACTTGAGCGGGCCGATCGGCGAGCTCCAGGCGACGCCCACCCCGGTCGAGTAGCGAAACGACTCAAACTGCGATTGCTGGCCGTTCGCGTAGATCTCGCCCGCGTCGATGAACACGCTGGCCCGCACCGCCTTGTCGCCCTTGATGATCGGATAGAAAGCTTCGAGGTTGCCGACGATCTTGCGCCGGCCGCCGAGCGCGTTGCCGAACTGGTCCTGCGGTCCGAGCGACGCCGTGTCATAGCCGCGCACCGAATTGACACCCCCCGCGAAGAAAGCCTTGAAGAACGGCAGCGGCTTGCCCGACAGCCCGCCGCCATAGCCGAAGTCGCCGCGCGCCATCAGCACGAGATCACCGTACAGCGGCCAGTAGACCGAATGCGTGTACTGCACCTTGTAATACGCGAGGTCGCCGAATGGCAGCCCGGTTTCGACGAGCACGCTCTGCAGCCTGCCGCGCGTCGGGTACAGCACGTCGTCGCGCGTGTCACGCGACCAGCCGGCAGTCAGGATGTACGCGTTGGACGCGGTGCCGAAGTCTTTGACGAACTGCTGGTACACCGGCGGACTGTTGTCGAAAAGCGTGATCCGCGTGTGCTCGTAGCGGCCGCCAAAATTGATCGTGTCGGTCTCGGTGATCGGCACGCCGAAGCCCACCGCGGTGCCCAATGTGTCGGACGCGTACTGAGAGATCGCGAGCCCGGTCGGATCGAGGCTCTTGTCGTAGGCCTCCAGCGTGCGCGACACGCCGTCCACCGTGTAATAGGGCTGGGTGAACAGCATCGAATACGTGCGGTTGAAGCGGCCGGTGTTGACGCCGAGCGACAGCGCATTGCCGGTGCCGAAGATGTTGTCCTGGGAGATCGACGCGTTGAGCACGATTCCCTCGTCGCTCGAGTAGCCGACGCCGGCGAGCAGGTTGCCGGTCGACTTCTCGGTGACCGATACCTCGACGTCGACCTGGTCGGCACTCCCCGGCACCGGGGGCGTCTCGACGCTCACGTTGTCGAAGTAGTTGAGCCGGCGCACGCGCACCTTCGACCGCTCGATGCGCGGCCCGTCGTACCAGGCGTCCTCGATCTGGCGGAACTCGCGCCGGATCACCTCGTCCCGGGTCTTCGAGTTGCCGGTGATGTTGATCTTGCGCACGTAGGCACGCCGGCCCGGATCGACGTAGAACGTGAACGACGCCTTGGCGTTGTCGCGGTCGAGCTCGGGCACCGCGTTGACGTTGGCGAACGCGTAGCCTTCCGCGCCGAGGCGGTCGCTGATGTCCTTCGCCGACGCCTGCAGCTTGGCGCGCGAGAACACGTCACCGGGCTTGAGCTGCACGAGCGGCGCGAGCTCGCTCTCGGGCACCACGAGGTCGCCCGCGATGTGCACGTCGCCGACATTGAAGCGCGGTCCCTCGGTGATGTTCAGCGTGATGTAGATGTCTTCCTTGTCGGGCGTGATCGACACCTGCGTCGAATCGACGTTGAACTCGAGGTAACCCCGGTTCTGGTAGAAGCTGCGCAGCGCCTCGAGGTCGGCGGAAAGCTTCTGCTTCGAGTACTGGTCGTTCTTCGTGTACCAGGTGAACCAGCCCGGCGTCGTCAGTGCCATCTCCGAGAGCAGCTGCTTCTCGGTGAACGCCTTCGTGCCGACGATGTTGATGCGCGCGATCTTCGCCGACTCGCCCTCGTCGATCGTGAAGTTGATCGCGACGCGGTTGCGCTCCTGCGGCGTGACGGTCGTCTGGATGTTCGCCGCGTACTTGCCGCGCGTGATGTACTGGCGCTTCAGCTCCTGCTCCGCGCGGTCGAGCGCCGAGCGGTCGAAGATGCGTGCCTCGGCGATGCCGATGTCCTTCAGCGCCTTCTTGATCGTGTCGGTGTCGAATTCCTTGTTGCCCGAGAACGAGAGCGAGCTGATCGTCG
>DASSVX010000295.1:0-7305 GCA_035705655.1 Casimicrobiaceae bacterium | reverse complement strand
AAGGTCGCGCCGACGTCGGCCACCGTGCTCATCCTCGGCGAATCGGGAACCGGCAAGGAGCTGCTTGCGCGCGCAGTGCACGAGCTGTCGCCTCGCCGGGGCGAGCGATTCGTCGCCATCAATTGCGCCGCGATTCCCGAGACGCTGCTCGAAAGCGAGTTGTTCGGCTACGAAAAAGGCTCGTTTACAGGCGCAGTCAAGCAAACGCTCGGCAAGATCGAAACGGCCAACAGCGGCACGCTGTTCCTCGACGAAATCGGCGATCTTCCCGTGGCGCTGCAGGTGAAGCTGCTGCGTTTCCTGCAGCAGCGCGTGATCGAGCGCATCGGCGGCCGGCAGGAGATCCCGGTCGACGTGCGCATCGTGTGCGCGACGCACCAAAGCCTCAAGGCGCAGATCGAGCAGGGCAAGTTCCGCGAGGACCTTTATTACCGGCTGGCGGAGATCATCGTCGAGGTGCCGCCGCTACGCGCGCGGTCGGGCGATGCCGCGCTGCTCGCGCACGGATTCGTCCGGCGCATGGCCGAAGAGCAGCGCCGTGGACCGATGTCGCTGCAGGCCGATGCGCTCGAGGCGATCGAGGCACACGACTGGCCCGGCAACGTGCGCGAGCTCGAGAACGTGATCAAGCGCGCCGTGATCATGACGGACGGCTCCAGCATTTCTCCGGCGGATATCGGCTTCGAGACCGCGAACGGAAACGCCGATGCGCTCAACCTGCGCCACGTTCGCGAGCAGGCCGAGCGCAATGCCGTGCTGCGCGTATTGGGGCGGGTCAACGGCAACCTCAGCAAGGCGGCCGATTTGTTGGGGGTCAGTCGCCCCACGCTGTACGATCTCATGCACCGCTTCGGCCTCAAATGACGACCGTGGCCTTTTCGAATGGAAACCATGAAAATCTTGCGAATTGAATACGCGGGCAGCGTGGCAGCCGTGCTGGCGGCCCTGGCGCTCGCTGGCTGTTTCGGCAAGGATGCCTCGTCGTACGTGACGTCGGCCAGGGGCTACCTCGCCAAGTCCGACTACAAGGCGGCGATCATCGAGGCCAAGAACGCGCTCCAGAAGGAGCCCGACAACGCCGAGGCCCGCGTGCTGCTCGCGACGTCGTTGCTCGAATCGGGCGATCCCGCGGGCGGCGAAGCCGAGACCCGCAAGGCGATCGCGCTGCATGCGCCCGATGACCGTACTTACCCGCTTCTTGCACGTGCGCTTGCGGCGCAGGGGCAGTTCAGCAAGATCGCGAGCGAAGTCGGCGATCGCAAGTTCAACGACCCTGCCGCACGCTCGCAAGTGAATGTGGCGCTTGCCGGCGCCGCGCTCGCGCAAGGCGATCCGACCAAGGCGAAGGACCTGGCCGATGCAGCACTCGCCGACGTTCCCACGAGCATCCCCGCGCTGCTGCTCGAGGCGCAACTCGCCGGTTCGCGGGGTGATCTGGCTGCGGCACGCAAATTTGCCGATACCGCGCTCAAATCGTCGCCGGGCGACGTCGGCGCTTTGATGCTGAAGGCCGACATCGCGCTCGCCGAAACGAAGGTCGACGACGCACGCGCGCTGTTCGAGCAGGCGATCGCCGCGCATCCGGATTCGATCGCCGCGCGTACCGCGCTTCTTTCGCTGGAACTGCGCCTCGGCAAGCTGGACAAGGCGAAGGAGCAACTCGCGAAGATGAAGGAGGTGGGTCCGAGGGATATCCGCACCGTCTATGCCGACGCGCTTCTCGCCTCTGTGTCCGGCGACAATGCCCACGCCCGCGATGCCATCCAGCGCGTGCTCGCGGCCAAGCCCGATCACCTGCCCAGTCTCCTGCTGTCGGGAATGATCAATTACCACCTCGGATCGTACGGAGCGGCCGAGCAGTCATTGCGCAGCGTGATCGTCAAGGTGCCCGACGAGCCCAATGCGCGTCGTGTGCTGGCGCTGATCTACCTGCGCACCGGACGCGCGGCACAGGCGCTCGAGGTGCTCGGGCCGGCGATGCGGCGCTTTCCGGATAATGCGATATTGCTTCGCGTCGCCGGGGAAGCGTATCTCGCCAGCGGCAATGCCGAAATGGCCGCGACGTCGTACGAGCACGCGAATGCGGTCGACAAGAACAACGTCGGCAGCCAGGTCAGGCTCGCGCAGGTCAGGCTCGCCGCGGGCGACACCGACCGCGCACTCACGGACCTCGAATCATTGTCCCAGAGCGACACCAAGGACGCGCAGGCGGACCTCGCCCTGTTCAGCGAGCACATGCGTCGCCGTCAATTCGACGACGCGATGGCTGACGTCGACGAGCTCGAGAAGAAGCGGCCGAAAACCGCGCTGGTGTCCAATCTGCGCGGCAGCGTGTTTCTCGCCAAGCGGGACCTCGTGAATGCGCGTGCCAATTTCGAACGCGCGCTCGCGATCGACCCGCGATCTTTCGCCGCCGCGCGCAACCTCGCGCTCATCGATCTCCAGCAGGGAAATTCGCAGGCGGCACGTGCCCGGTACGAGCAGATGCTGTCGAAGGAGCCAGGGGACGAAGCATTGCTGCTGGCGTATGCCGATCTTCTTTCGGTGACAGCGGCGTCGCCCGACAAGGCCCGGGAAGCGATTGACAAGGCGGTCGCCGCGCATCCCGGTTCGGTGCGTGCGCGTCTCGCGCTCGTCGGTTACGACATGCGTCGGCGCGATGCGAAGGCGGCGATGGCAACGGCTCAAGCCGCGTTGTCGGCGATTCCCAACGACCCGCAACTGACCGAGGCGCTCGGCGCAACTCAGCTCGCATCCGGCGAATTCAACCAGGCGGTCGAAACCTTCCGCAATCTCGTGAAATTGCAACCCGAGAATCCGCTGGCGCTGTTGCGCCTGGCCGAGGCGCAGGTGGCGATCAAGGATTTTCCGTCGGCCATCGACAGCGAGCGCAAGGCGCTCGCGATGAAGCCCGACCTGCCCGCGGCGCTGGTGGCGCTTACCAAAACCTACGTTTTGGCCGGCAAGGCGGACGCCGCGATCGCCGAAGCACGCCGGCTGCAAAAGGAACACCCCGACAAGGCCATGGGCTATGCGCTCGAGGGTGAACTGCAGGCGCTGCAGAAAAAATGGCCCGAAGCGGCGAGCGCATTCGGCGCCGCTTCGTCGCGTCAGCCGAGCGCGCTGCTCGTCACCCGGCAATACGGGGCGTTGCGCGGCGCGGGCAAGGCCGCCGAAGGCACGGCGATCGCGAACAAGTGGATGAAGGAACATCCCGACGACGCCACGATTCCGCTGATGCTTGCCGAGGAGAGCCAGCGGCGCAAGGATTTCCCGGCCGCCATCGCGGGATACGAGAAGGTGATCGCGCTCGATCCGCGCAACGTGGTTGCGTTGAACAACCTCGCGTGGGTACTGACCGAGAAGAAGGACGCGAAGGGCCTCGAATACGCCGAACGCGCGCAGCAAGTTACGCCGTTCAACCCCAGCATCCTGGACACGTACGGATGGGCGTTGACGCGCAACGGCGATGCGAAGCGCGGCGCCGAGATGTTGCGCATGGCGTCGCGGCTCGCGCCGGGACAGGCGGAGATCCAGCTGCATCTTGCGCAAGCGCTCGCCGCGTCCGGCGACAAGGCGGGCGCCCGCCAGGCGGTCGACGGGCTGACCAAGCTCGACAAGGCGTCGCCGATCCGCATCGAGGCGGAGAAGCTGCAGGCGACGCTTTGATGGGGCCCGTCGTCGAACAGGATTCCTTCAGCCACGCGCTCGCACGAAGGCGTTGGGCTCGCACATGACCGATTCGACCACCATCGCCGTCGTCGGCCTCGGCTATGTCGGCCTGCCGCTCGCCGTCGAATTCGGCAAGCGTTATCCGACGATCGGCTTCGATCTTTCAAAGGCGAAGATCGATGCGTATCGGCGCCGTGTCGATCCCACCGGCGAGGTAAGCGCGCGCGACTTCGCCGCCGCCGAACGTCTCGAGGTCACGACCGATGCGGCGCAGTTGAAGCGCGCCAACTTCATCGTCGTCGCCGTACCGACGCCGGTGGACGAGGCGCACCAGCCCGACTTCAGCCCGTTGCTCGGCGCAAGCGAAGCGGTGGGGAAGCATCTGGCGCGCGGCAGCATCGTCGTGTTCGAATCCACCGTGTATCCCGGCGCCACCGAAGAGATCTGCGTCCCGGTTCTCGAGCGGCATTCGGGAATGCGCTGGCAGCGGGATTTTTTCGTCGGGTATTCGCCCGAGCGCATCAATCCCGGCGATCGCGAGCACACGCTGACGAAGATCACGAAGATCGTCGCCGGTGACACGCCGCAGACGCTCGAGCGCGTGGCGGAGGTCTATTCCAGCATCGTCGCGGCCGGTGTGCACCGGGCGTCTTCGATCAAGGTCGCGGAAGCGGCGAAGGTCATCGAGAACACGCAGCGCGATCTCAACATCGCGCTGATGAACGAGCTGGCGCTGATCTGCGATCGGCTGGGCATCCGCACGCGGGATGTCCTCGATGCGGCCAGGACCAAGTGGAACTTCCTGCCGTTCCGGCCGGGCCTCGTCGGCGGGCACTGCATCGGCGTCGATCCCTATTACCTCACGCACAAGGCCGACAAGCTCGGCTATCACCCGCAGGTGATCCTCGCCGGGCGCCGCATCAACGACGGCATGGGCAAGTACGTCGCCGAGCAAACGGTCAAGCAGATGATCCAGGCCGGGTTCCCGGTCAAATCGGCGAAGATCAACGTGCTCGGTCTCACGTTCAAGGAGAACTGCCCCGACCTTCGCAACTCGCGCGTCATCGACGTCATCCACGAGCTGCGCTCGTACGGTGCCGACGTGTACGTGCACGATCCGGTGGCCGACGCCGGCGAGGCGATGCACGAATACGGCGTGACGCTCACGACGTGGGACGGCCTGCCGCGCGCACACGCAGTGGTCATGGCCGTTGCACACCGTGAGTTCGGCGCGCGACCGGTAACGGATTACGTCGGGAAGCTCGAGCCGCGCGGCTTGTTCGTCGATGTCAAATGCCAGTCCGACGCGGCGTCGCTTCGTGCGCAGGGCGTTTCGGTCTGGCGGCTGTGACGTTCGCCCCATGACGCCGGTCGACAGCGCATTTCACCGGGCGCGCGAGCGGCTGCGCTCGCACCCGCGACGCTGGCTCGTCACCGGCAGCGCCGGGTTCATCGGGTCGCACCTGGTCGAAGCGCTCCTCGAACTCGGCCAGCAGGTGGTCGGCGTCGACAATTTCGCAACCGGCCATCGCCGCAATCTCGACGACGTGCATGCGGCAAGCGGAGAGGCCGCGTGGTCGCGGCATCGCTTCATCGAGGCCGACATCGCCGATCTCGATGCGTGCCGGCGCGCATGCAAGGACATCGACGTCGTGCTGCATCAGGCCGCACTGGGCTCGGTCCCGCGGTCGATCTCCGACCCGCTTCCTGCGCACGCCGCGAACGTCACCGGTTTCCTGAATCTGCTGCTCGCCGCGCGCGATGCGGGCGTGGCGCGCTTCGTCTATGCGTCGTCGAGCTCCGTGTATGGCGACCATCCGCGCCTGCCGAAGGTCGAGGACGTCATTGGAAATCTCCTCTCGCCCTACGCGGTGACGAAGTACATCGACGAGCTCTATGCCGCGGTTTTCGCCCGCTGCTACGGCATGGCAACGATCGGGCTGCGCTACTTCAACGTGTTCGGTCCGCGGCAGGATCCCGAGGGCGCGTACGCGGCGGTGATCCCGCGCTTCGTCGCCGCGATGCTGCGCGGAACGCCGGTCACCATTTTCGGCGATGGCGAGACGAGCCGCGACTTCTGCTATGTGGCGAACGTCGTGCAGGCCAATGTGCTCGCTGCCACCGTCGATGACCCCGATGCATTGAACGGCGTCTACAACGTGGCGGTCGGCGGGCGGCTCACGCTGAATGAACTTCACGCCGCTCTTGCCGATCTGATCGCCAGGCGGCATCCGGCGCTCGACATTCCCCCGCCACGTCATGCCGATTTTCGCGCGGGGGACGTGCGTCATTCGGAAGCCGACATCGACAAGGCGCGCCGGTTGCTCGGCTATCAGGCGGAATGGGACGTGAAAAGCGGTCTGGCCATCGCGCTGCCCTGGTACGAAAGTCTTTTGCGCCCGTCCGCTCCCGAGACCGTGGGAATGCGGCGGGTGGTCTAAGACATGCGTCGAGGCGAGCCCGGCATGGCTGCACGCGAGCGCGCGCTCTGCACGTTCGTCGCATTTGCATTGGCAAGCGGTGCATCGCATGCCGTCTTCGCCGCCGCTTCGGCGCCGCCGGCGTCGCCGGCGTCGGCCTCGCCGAACTCAACCGCGTCGATCTCCGAGAAGCTCGCACGCGCAATGTCGTACGAGCACGGCGAAGGCGTGCCGAAGGACCCCGGGATTGCTGCGGCACTCTATTGCGAGGCCGCGGTCCAGGGCAGCGCCGAAGCGGCGTTCCAGCTCGGCTGGATGTATGCGAACGGCCGCGGCATTGCCCACGATGATGGCGTCGCCGCCGCGCTGTTTGAATTGGCGGCGAGCGATGGGCATGCGTTTGCGCAAACCGCACTTGCGCACCTCGGTAACGTCCGCGGCCTCCTCCCCGATTGCATGCGACCGCTGCGGCCGCCGCCGATCGCCGATGCGTCGTTGATGGCGGACGCCGATCCCGGCCCCGATCCGTTTGCCGACCTGTCGCCCGAGAAGCAGAAGATCCGGCGCATCGTCGACGAGATCGCGCCGAAGTACGGCATCGAGCCGCGCCTGGCACTCGCCGTCATCGCCGCCGAGTCCAATTTCAACGTGGCGGCGCGTTCGGTGAAGGATGCGCGCGGGCTGATGCAGCTCATTCCCGGGACGGCGTCGCGGTTCAACGTGCGCAACGCGTACAACGTGCGCGACAACCTCAAGGGCGGCCTGTCGTACCTGCGCTGGCTGCTGGCCTATTACCAGGGACAGGTGGCGCTCGCCGCCGCCGCGTACAACGCGGGCGAGCAGACGGTCGACCGGTACGGGGGCGTGCCTCCCTATCCCGAGACGCGCGCGTACGTGCGCCGCGTGCTCGGTCTTTTCAGGCGGCCGGTCCATCCGTACGATCCGAGCGTCACCGAGCCTTCGGCGATCGCCGCCACCGAACACGTGGGCATGCAGCGCGATTGAAGTCTGCACCCGCCGTGTCGTCGCTGATCCGCGCATGGGCGCTCTGCACGATGTTGGCGCTGTGCTCGCAGGCGTTGGCGTCGGACGCCCAGGACACCATCGCGCGCGTCAAGCGCTCGGTGGTCGCCGTCGGCACCTATGAGCGTACGCGCAGTCCCCAATTCCAGTTCAGGGGGAGCGGCTTTGCCGTCGGCACGGGTGCGACGAT
>DASSVX010000294.1:0-17076 GCA_035705655.1 Casimicrobiaceae bacterium | reverse complement strand
AGGAACATCCCGAGGACCCGACCGGGTGGCGGCTTCTTGCGCGCGCGTATGCAGCACTCGGCCGCTTTCCCGAAGCGGTTGCCGCGTTCAAGGAAGCGGCCGAACGCGGCCCGGCAGATGCAACGCTTCTCGCCGATTGGGCCGACGCGCTCGCCATGCACAACCAGTCGCTGCAGGGCGAGCCGTCGCAGCTCATCGAGCGAGCGCTCGCGATCGACCCGCGGCAACCGAAGGCGCTGTCGCTCGCCGCGACCGCGGCGCTCGAGCGCAAGGATTACGGCGTGGCCATCGACGAGTGGCGCAAGCTGAAGGCGCAATTCGCGCCGGGCAGCGACGAAGCGAAGCAGATCGATTCGATGATCGCCGAGGCCAATGCGGCGAGACAGGGCGGCGCGATGTCGCCCGGCGGGAAGGGCGGTGCGATGTCGCCCGGCGCGAAGGGTGGCGGCAACGACGCGGCGGCAGGCGCAGCGACCACCGCGAACGCCGGCGATACGGCGATCACCGGGCGCGTGTCGCTCGATCCGAAATTGCGCGGGCGCGCATCTGCGAACGACACGCTGTTCATTTTCGCGCGCGCAGTGAACGGCCCGCGCATGCCGCTTGCCGTGCTGCGCGCCACGGCGGGCGAGCTGCCGCGCAACTTCACGCTCGACGATTCGATGGCCATGGCGCCGGCGTCACGCTTGTCGGGTGCAAGCGATGTCGTCGTCGAGGCGCGCATCTCGAAGACGGGGAGCGCGACGCCGTCGCCCGGCGATCTCCAGGGCAACAGCACCGTCGTGAAGCCGGGCGCGCAGGATGTGTCGATCGTGATCGACGACGTCGTGCGCTGAAGCGCATTCGGATGTCCACGCAAAACTCGATCGAGGCACGCCGGCTGGCGGCGCAGCGCGGCTACGCGCGGCTTTTCGACGGCGTCGACTTTTCGCTGCAGGCAGGCGAAGCGCTCGTCGTCAGCGGACGAAACGGCAGCGGCAAGACCACGCTCTTGCGCATCGTCGCGGGACTCACCGCACCGGCGGAAGGCGAGCTTCGCTGGCGCGGCGAACGGGTGGCGGCGTTCGATCCGCGGCTTCGCGCCGCCGTTGCATTCAACGGCCATGCGTCGGCCCTGAAAGACGAGCTGACGGCCGAGGAAAATCTCGACGCGTGGATTGCGCTCGACGCGCCGCGTGCATCGCGCGAATCGATCGCCGGGGCGCTCGATGCCGTCGCATTGCTGAAGCAGCGGCGCTTGCCGGTGCGCGTGCTGTCGCAGGGGCAGCGGCGCCGCGTCGGCCTCGCGCGTCTTGCGCTCGTGCGGCGCGCGCTGTGGATCCTCGACGAGCCGTTGACCGCGCTCGATGCCGACGGCGCGGGCATGCTCGGCGCGCTGCTCGACGCGCATCTGGCGCAAGGCGGCCTGTGCATCGCCGCGTCGCATCAGCCGCTGCCGATCGCGCCGGACCGCGTGCGCCGTCTCGAGCTCGGTGCGCCGACATGAGCGCGCCGGGCCGTCCCAAGCGCGAATCAGCCTCGCAGCGCGAAGCGCGGAGAGTAGGCCCGTGAGCGTGATGAAGCCGTCGCCGCTCGCCGAGACGCTTGCCGTGCAACCCGCGCCTGCGGAGAGCTCCGCCGACGCGCACGCATCGGTGCTCGCCGCGGTCGGCTGGGCGCTCGCGCGCGACTTTCGCGTCGCGCTGCGGTCCAAGGGGGAACTGGGCGTCCAGCTCCTGTTCTACGTCATCGTCGTCTCGCTCTTTCCCTTGGCCACGTCACCGTCCCGCGAAACCCTCGCCACGCTGGGGCCGGGCGTGCTGTGGACGAGCGCGCTGCTCGCGTCGCTTTTGTCGCTGCCGCGGCTCTTCGCGTCCGACTACCACGACGGCACGCTCGAGCAGATCGCGCTGTCGCCGCGGCCGCTGGCCGCACTGGTGTCCGGTAAAATGGCCGCACATTGGCTTACCAGCGGATTGCCGGTGGCACTGATGGCGCCGCTGCTCGGCGCGCAGTACGCGCTCGATGCGCCGGTGCTCGCCACGCTCGCGGCGTCGCTGCTCCTTGGCACGCCGATCCTGTCGCTGCTCGGGGCCGTCGGCGCCGCATTGACGCTTGGCGCGCGCGGCGGCGGCGCGCTGCTCGCGCTGCTCGTGTTGCCGCTGTATGCGCCGGTGCTGATCTTTGGCGCCGGCGCGGTGGATGCTGTACGCGCCGGCGTTTCGGCCGCACCGCAGCTGTCGTTGCTCGGCGCGGGATTGCTGCTGGCCCTCGTCGCCGTGCCGTTCGCGGTTGCGGCAGCCGTGCGTATAGCGCTCGATTGAGCTCACCGACCGGCACACTGAAAGCGACGCGCGTTTTCGCGGCCTCGCTCAACGGCGTTCGTTAACGGAACCTGCTCGCGTCAGGGCAAGACGGGCATCGCGAAGCCGTGGGCTTTCGGGCACCTCCAGTTGCTCGCGCAACGCCACGGCCTTCGAAAGCCATGCGAACGCCTCCGGACGCTTTCCCGCTACGTTGAAGAGCCGACCGATCGAATCGGCGAGCTGCGCCTTGTCGACGATGTCGATATCGAGCTCGTCCGGCGAAGTCGGCAGCAGGCCGAACTCGGGGAGCTTTTGCAGCATCGTCTCCGCGCGCTCGGGTGTCGGCGAATACCGTGCAGTCGCGTTCGCGGCGCGACGCGCCAGTGCGGGTGCGCCCTGGTCGGACCGCGTGAAAGAGTCGAGCACGTGATCGAAGGCCGATGCCGCGTCGGAGTCGCCGGCAGCAACCGCCAGTTCGCCGCGGACGAGGCGCAACCATGCGCCGCGCACGCTTGCGAGGTCGTGCGCCGCCTCGAATCCCGCCTGCGCTTCGTCGAGCGCCGTCCTCGCCTTTCCGATCTCACCCGTTTCCAGCAAGGCTTCCGCGTACTCGATGCGAAGTGCGCGATTGGTGAGGGAGGACCGGTCTTCCGCGACGAGCGCTGCGAGCGCGTCCTCGTAGAGCGCCAACCCGGATTCCAACTCGCCGCGCTGGACCTTGAGGCGCGCCGCTTGCGTCGCCGGAACGACCGTCTGCCGCGCGTGCTCGCCGAACACCGTCTTCGTGACGGCGAGGGCATCGTCCGCCAGCCGCTCCGCCTCGGCCAGGCGGCCCGACGACGCCTCGATCATCGAAAGGCTCGTCCGCGCGAACGCGACCGTCGCATGCCGAGGCGCAAGCACGTATTGGTAGATGTCGATTGCGCGGCCCATCGTATCGCGCGCTTCGGCGAGCCGTCGCTGCCGGCGCAACGATTCTGCCAAGCCCTCATAGCCGAATGCGACGATGAAGCTGCGCTCCCCGAAGTTCGCGCGGCCGGCCTCGATGCCATCGTTGTAATACGTCTCGGCCCGCGCGAAATCGCCGGTGCTTTCATGAATCCATCCGATGAAGTACGCGGCGCGCGAGCGATCCTCGGTCGTCGCATGGGCGCGCTTCAGCAATTCGAGGGCCGTCTCGAGATGCTGCAACGGCTCGGCGGTTTTCGACGCATCGACCTGGAACATCGAATTGCCGATAAGGATGTGTGCTCGCGCACGAAGCTCGTCTGCCGGTGCGCGCGCCCGATCGACGTGCGCGAGCACCTGGCGCGACGCCTCGATCGCTTCGGCGTAGCGGCCGGACCGATAGAGGTTGTCGGCGTGCTGCGCCAGCACCTGCGCGACGGGCAAGCTGTTCTCGCCGTGCAATTTGCGGGCAAGCACGAGCGATCGCTCGGTCAGTCTCTCCGCCGTATCGACGAGATCGACCTCGAGGTTGAGCCGCGCGAGCAGCGCCGATACGTCGAGCTGCAACTCGGGGCTCGCGCGCGAATCGTCGAGCACTTTCCTGCTGCCGATGGCGAGCAACTGCCGAAGGGTCGTGTCGGCGGCCGCGGCGCCACCCGGATTGTTGCGTGCGGCATGCTGAAAGAGGCCCATCAGAAAATCGTTGCTTGCCTCGGCGCGCTGCGCCTCGATGCTCGCCACGCGCGCTTGATGCAATGCGATACCGGTGGCGCCGAGCAGCGTTGCCGCAACCACGCTTCCGAGCGCAACCCCCGCACGGTGTCGCTTCATCCATTTCGCGGTCCGATACGAAACGCTCGTGGGCCGAGCCAGGACGGGTGCACCGTCGCGGTAGCGCTCGAGGTCTTCCGCGAGCGCGCGCGCACCCGCATAACGCTCGTCGGGCCGCTTGCGCAGCGCCTTCAGCACGATCGTGTCGAGATCGCCCGAGAGGGTGCGCCGGAGCCGGTGGACGGTCGTCGCGCGCTGCGCCGCTGCCGCGTCGACGATGCGCGCCCGAGACGGGGCCGCGGGGTCGACGAAGGCGATCGCCTCCTCGAGCTCGGCGGGCGATCCGCGCTTCAGCCGATAGGGACGCTTCCCGGTCAGCAGCTCGTACAACACGACGCCGAGCCCGTAGACATCCGCCGCGGTCGTCAACGGCCCGCCTGTGATCTGCTCGGGCGATGCGTAGTCCGGCGTGAGCGCCTGACCCGAAATTCGCGTGAGCGCCGAGTCTTCGGCGGCGCCGGATTGCAGCAACTTCGCGATGCCGAAATCGAGCAGCTTCACGTCGCCGGCGGGTGTCACGAGAATGTTCGACGGCTTGAGATCGCGATGGAGCACGAGGCTCGCATGCGCATGCGCGACGGCGTCTAGCACCTGGTCGAACAGTCGAAGACGCGCGAGAACGCCGAGCCGATGCACGTCGGCGTAATGCGTCAGCGGTATGCCGTCGATGTACTCGAGCGCAAGGTAGGGTTGCCCTTCGATGTCGAAGCCCGCGTCGTAGAGACGCGCGATGTGCGCGTGTGCGAGGGATGCCAATATCTCGCGTTCGCGCGCGAAGCGTTCGGCAAGGATGTCCGGGTTCGTCGCGAGCAAAGGAAGCTTCAGCGCAACCGGGCGCTTGAGTACGCCGTCCGCGCGCTCGGAGAGCCAGACCTCACCCATTCCTCCTCGACCGAGTCGCCGCAGCAACCGATAGGGGCCGACGCGGCCGCCGGCGAAGAATGCCGGGGTGCGATCCGGTGCAGCGATACGCGGCAGCGTGTCCAGGAACATTTCTGCCCCTGCTTCCGTTCGCACGAGCAAATCGGCGAGCATCGGCTGGAATCCGCGTGCTTCTCCCGACAACGCGTCGAGCCACGCGCGGCGCCCGGTCGGCTCGAGTTCGAGCGCCTCGTCGAGCAGCACGGAGAGTGCCCGCCATTGCGCGGGTTCGAGCTTCATGGAAGCGGCGGAATCGACGTGCGCGAGATACCCGGCTATCGGAGGGCGACTTCGAGCATCACGCGCGCCTTGTCCCACATCCTTCGGACCGTACGGTCGGTGATTCCCAGCGCACTGCCTATTTCGTCTTCGGTCAGCCCCCCGAAATAGCGCATCTCGACGACGCGCACGAGCCGTTCGTCCGCATGGCGCAATTCGTCGAGCGCCTCGTGGACCCTGATCACCTCTTCCTCTCCGGTGCCCGCCAATGCGGCATCGGTATCGAGGATCGCATCGTCACCTCCGCCGCCGCGCCGCTGCGCGAGCCGCGCGCGCGCAAAGTCGACGACGATCGAACGCATCGTGCGTGCGGCATAGGCGAGAAAGTGCGCGCGATTCCCGACGTTGAGCTGCCCGAGCCTCACGAAACGTAGATACGACTCGTGGAGAAGAGCCGTCGTATCGAGCAGCGTGAGCTGGCGGTTTCTGCGAATGCGCGCGTGCGCGAGCGCATGCAACTCGGGATAGAGCGTCGCGAAAAGGGCGTTCAGCGCCTCTGCATTGCCCGAGTTGGCGCGGTCGATCAGCAGCGTGATCGTCGCTGGTGCGCTCGTTGCGGCGTCGCTCATGACGGAAGGCGCAATATCCTGCGAAGGCAGGGCCGTGGATTGTACCGGCAAAAAAACCCCCGGCGAGACTGCGCCCGCCGGGGGTCGTTCTTACGGCGAAGGGCTGGAAGCCCTGCGCCGCGCGTCTACTTGCGTGTCTGCTTTTCGATATTGACGTAGTCGATGCGTGTCGCGGTGCCGGCAGATTTGAACTTCAACACCACCGCACCCGAACCGGATGTGCTGCCGCCGGAGATGTTCGAGTACTGGCCCTTCTTCGTCGCGGATGCGTCGATGAGGTTCAGCACGTCGTTGCCCTTGTTGACGGTGGTCGGATCGCCACCGTCGACGAACAGCGACGCATTGACGGTGTCATGAATGTTGACGTTGATCGTATCGTTCCCCTGCAAAGTGGAAACGCCTACCTTCTCGATCTGCGACGCGGGCATGTTGAGCGTCAGCGCGCTCCCCACCTGCACGGCGACGGTCGTGTCGACCTCGACCTTCACGGCGTCACCCACCGAGGATCCGTACGTCGTGACCGTATCGTTTCCACCGAGCGGATTGACCGTGAACATGCCGGAACCAGTGAAGTTCAGCACCTGGTTCACGCCGGCGAGCGCGATGCTGCCCGATCCTGGCCCGGACGGGGTGTAGCTCAACGCGTCGTTGCCGTTCGTGAGATTGACGGTTAGTGTCATGCCGTTCATGTCGACGTTGACCGACGGAATGCCAGCGATGCCGATCAGCAGGCTCGGGGACGCACTCGCAAAGCCGCTGATGGTTCTCGCCGCGAGATCGATCGTCACTGGACCCCCCGCCCCGCCCACGGTATACCCGGGCAGCGTCAGCGAATTCTTCGCGATCGTCACGCGCAGCGCCGAGGTCGGAGGCCCGACGTTGCCGGCAGCGTCTTCGATCGTCGCCGTCATGTCGTAGACCCCGTCGGCGAGCGACTGAACCGTCGCCTGCCACGCCCCTGCAGTCGTCGCCTGGATCTGCCCGACCTGGATCGGGATTCCACCGGGAACGGTTGCAGCGTAGATGCGGATGAACCCGGGCTCGTTGACCTGAAGGCCGAACGACGGCGTGCTGAACGTCGTGATGTTGTCGTCGCTGATCCCGCCAGAATCGCTCGACGCGAGCAGATCGAGCGGGCCGAGCGACGCGCCGGTTGGCGCCGTGGTGTCGAGCGTCACGACGACGGTCTGCGATTCGCCGCCGAAACCAACGGCGTGAAGCGTGCCGGCGACGGCGGCGTTGTCCGAATTGTCGACGATCACGACCCGCGCCGTGAGGAAGTTCTGGCCTTCCGCAAGCGGTGACGTGAACGTGAATTCGAAGATGCCCGGCTGCCCGGCGACGGGTGTCGCGCGTCCGGCGGTGACGCCGTTGCGGTACACCTCGACCTTGTAGCCCGGCGCATCGTCGGTCAGCGTCGGCGTGGCGTCATCGGGTGAAAAGGCCAATGGCGCGAGCGGGTCGAGATCGACGGCGAGGCGAATCGTCGGTGTCGCGATCTTCGTGATGTTGTCGCTCCCGCTCGAGCCACTGTCAGACCCTGGGGCAAGCACGATGCCGAATGGAACGGGCGCCGCGGTATTGACGATGCCGAGGTCGTAGGTGTTGAGCGACGGTGCCTGCCCGGGCTCGGGGAACACGCGCACGAAGTACGCCTCGCCGGCGACCGCCGGGGCGAAGATCGACTCCGTATTGTTCACGTCGAGCCCCAGAGTCTGCGTGGCGACCGGATTGTTGAACTTGTCGCGCACCTGCAAATCGAGGTCGGCGAAGCGGCTGTTGTAGTCGATCGTGAAGAAGAGCTGCCCCGTGGCGAGCGCGGTGACCTTGAACCAGTCCTCATCGGTGCTCGAATGGATTGTCAGATCCTGGTTCTGGTACGTGCGGTTCGCGCCGAGCACCGAGGCCACGCCGGGATCCCACGCGTCGTTGGGCTCCGCCGCGTCGGGGAACGCGCCGAGGATGGTGAAGACGTCGAAGTAGGTGGTCTGGCCGCCGGCGGCCGCGGTCGGCGGGACGGCCTGCGGATTGGGCGGCGTCTGGTTGCCGCTCCAGATCACATACCCGGTTCCGTCGGCGGCGGCGACGCCATTGTATTCACCGATGCGCAAAGTGCTGGCGGTACCGGCGCCGGTGACCGTGCCGCAGGTCGCCGCCGGGCCGAATCGACACGAGGCGTTGAGGTCGGGATCGAATGGAAGATCGCTGACGCGAAAGTCGTTCGTGAACGTGACACCGCCGTCACGGCTGACCGTTGCATAGACTTCGAGCAGCAGGTTGCCTGCGGCGTTGGTGAAGCCGCGCCGCGTATCCCACCAGGTAATGACGAGATTGCCGAGCTGGTCGCTCGCGCCCGTCGGAAAGACCTGAAGGGTCCCGGGGGGTGCGTGACTGATGGTACTGAGCGTCCATGTGTTGCCGTTGTCGGTCGAGCGCGCAAGCTTTACATCGGCATGGTCGCCGGTGGTTGCCGTGAAATTGTCCTGCGGGTCGTCGTTGACGACGACGTATACGTTGCCCGGCCGGATCGGATCGGGGATGACGAAACCCTGATTCGCCCCCTGCATCCAGAACTGGGCGTTCGGAATGCTGGCCGAAGCATCGCGTCGGTTACAGGAAACGGCCGACGCGAACGACGTCTTCTGGAAACCGGTCCCCGCCTGGAATTGCCCACCGCCGTTGCTATCGCGCAGCACGAACATCTGCGCCGTGGCCGCGCCGCAGGTGTCCCCGTGGTAGCTGACGTAAACGTCGCCATTGGGCGCGACTGCGACGTGGCTCGGCCAGACGAAGCCTTCGCCAGCCGCACTGATCGCCGTGGGCGCCGACCAGTTGAGGCCGCCGTCGGTCGAGCGCGAGAACATGATCTGGGACGTGTTGAGCCGCGACCAGACGACGTACAGGTTGTCGCGGAAGGGACTGTCGGGGTTGGCGTCCGCCGCGATCCATTCCTTGTCGTCATTGTTGAGCGCGTTCGCCCCCGTGACCTCGACCGGATTGCCGATCAGCGCGCCCGTGGTGGGGTTGACCTGCTGGACGAACGACGAAACGTCGACGCGGTTCGGCGTAGGCACCGTGTTGTCGTTGCCGCACAGCAGGTACGTCATGAACAGACGGCCCTGGGAATCGAAGGTGACGGAACCATCGCCGCAGAAATTCCAGGTGGCAATCGTGCCGTAGGTTGCGGGGACGCCGCCGCCGCCCTGCGGCATGTTCGCGACCGTCGGGAACGTGCGCCCGAAATCGGTGGAGATGGCGACAGACAACCCGCGTGCAACCGCGATCACACTCGGGCTGCGCGGGTTCACCGCGGCCGTGGTCGGCTCATTGCCACCGAGGCCCGTCTGAACGTCGGTGCCCGCCTGCGCGGCCGAGGGGAACAACACCGCCAGAACCAGCATCAGTACAACCACAGACCGGACCAGTCCAGTTGCACCGGCAATTCGCGTCCTCATGATCGCTCCCCTACTCGTTCATGCACGACCCGGCTTCGGCGGCGCAGGATGTTCTCCTACCTCGCTGAAGCGACATGTGGCGTCGAGTCCGGCGAAATGGGCGAGCCCGGCGCCTGAAGAGCGCTCGCGCGCTCCCTGTTAATCAAATACGCAATTTCGGGCTCGAGGCGGACATGTGCAGAGCTGACAGCAGCAAGGCGGGGACGGGGAAACCGCATACGGCGAGGCCGCCGGCGCCAGCGAGCGAACGGGATGTGTGCGGTAAAATCACTGATTGAATTGCCGATTGTCTATTTTGATCAACTGGTTTCGCTTCGCGTCGCCGATTTCGTTCTACCCGATCGCGGGAAGCTGGTCGTATGCGTTCGGCGCGCTCGCGGCGTTGCTGGCGGGCGCCGGGATCGTGATCGCGCTATGGATCGCGCCCACCGATGCGACGCAGGGCGACGCCTACCGCATCATCTTCATTCACGTTCCCGCGGCGTGGATGGCCATGTTCACCTATCTCGTCATGGCGGGCTGGAGCGCGCTGGCGCTCGGCTTCAACACGCGGCTGTCGGCGATGATGGCGCAGGCGCTGGCGCCCACCGGCGCACTGATGGCCGCGCTCGCGCTGTGGACCGGCGCCTTCTGGGGCCGCCCGACATGGGGAACCTACTGGGCGTGGGACGCGCGCATGACGTCGACGCTGATCCTGCTTTTCCTCTACCTCGGCATCATCGCGCTTCGCGCGGCGCTCGAGGATCCCCGGCGCGCCGATCGCGCCTGCGCCGTGCTGGCGCTCGTCGGCGCGGTCAACGTGCCGATCATCTATTTCTCCGTGCAATGGTGGAACACGCTGCACCAGGGCTCGTCGATCAGCCTGACGGCGGCACCGAAGATGGCGATGACGATGCTCGCCGGCATTCTCGTGATGACCGCCGCCGCATGGTCGTACACGATTGCCGTCGTGCTCGCGCGGGTGCAGGCGATCATCGTCGAGCGCGAGCGCGGCGCGGGATGGCTCGAGTCGCTGATCCGGTTCCCCGCCGGAGAAAACGCCTGATGGCCGCTTTCTTCGCGATGGGCGGCTACGCGTGGTACGTGTGGATGGCGTACGGGGTCGCGGCGCTCGCCATCGCCGTCGAGATCGCCGCGGTGCGGGCACGGCGCAAGCGCGCGTTCGACGAATTGCGGATGTCGGTCGATGCGCAGCCCGCGGGTGCAACGATGACACGCAAAGGCAGCCCGCGATGAAGCCGCGCCACCGCCGGTTCGCGTGGATCGGCGCCGGACTCGTGGCGCTCGGCGTCGCTGTCGCGCTGGTGCTGAACGCGTTCCAGTCGAACCTCGTGTTCTTCTTCACGCCATCGCAGGTGGTGGCGAAGGAAGCGCCGCAATCGCGGCCGTTTCGCATCGGCGGACTGGTCGAGCAAGGAAGCCTCACGCGCGATCCGAATTCGCTGACGGTGCACTTTCGCGTCACCGATACCGCGCAGACGATTCCAGTGACGTACACGGGCCTGCTGCCCGACCTGTTCAAGGAAGGCAAGGGCGTCGTGGCGCAAGGGACGCTCGGCAGCGATGGCGCGTTCCATGCCACCGAGGTGCTCGCGAAGCACGACGAGAACTACATGCCGCCCGCGGCGAAGGATGCGATCGACCAGGCGCACCGGAAAAGAGCGATGACGATGTCGAGCATGAGCGAGCCCCAACGATGATTCCCTTAATCGGGGTCAGAGCTGTAATTCGCGTACAACTGCTCGCGCCCGCTCAACCGTGCGTCGCGAATTACAGCTCTGACCCCGATTTCCCCAGACAACGCGAGCAACCATGATTCCCGAGATCGGCCATTTCGCACTGATCCTCGCCCTGCTCGTCGCGATCGTGCAGGGCGTCATGCCGATGCTCGGCGCGGCCCGGCGCGACGCCACGCTGATGAGCGTCGCCGTGCCCGCCGCGCGCGCGCAGTTCGCTCTGGTGGCACTCGCGTTCGGCTGTCTCGCCTACGCCTTCGTGACGAGCGATTTTTCGGTTGCAAATGTCGCCGAGCACTCGAACTCGCATCTCCCTGCGCATTACCGGTTCGCGGCAACCTGGGGCTCGCACGAGGGCTCGCTGCTGCTGTGGTCGCTGATGCTCGCCGGCTGGGGCTGCGCGGTGACGATCTTCTCGCGCCACCTGCCGCAAACACTTCGCGCGCGCGTCCTCGCGGTGATGGGACTGGTCGCCGTCGGTTTCCTGCTGTTCCTGCTTGCAACGTCCAATCCGTTCGCGCGGCTTTCACCGGTTCCGGCGGAAGGCAGCGATCTCAATCCGCTGCTGCAGGATCCCGGCATGGTGGTGCATCCGCCGATGCTTTACATGGGCTATGTCGGCTTCTCGGTCGCATTCGCGTTCGCGATCGCCGCGCTGATCGGCGGCCGCCTCGACGCGGCGTGGGCGCGCTGGTCGCGACCGTGGACCACCGTCGCGTGGGCGTTCCTGACGATGGGCATCATGCTGGGCAGCGTATGGGCGTATTACGAGCTCGGCTGGGGCGGCTGGTGGTTCTGGGATCCGGTCGAGAACGCGTCGTTCATGCCGTGGCTCGTCGGCACCGCGCTCATCCATTCGCTCGCCGTGACCGAAAAGCGCGGCGCGTTCCGGAGCTGGACGGTGCTGCTTGCGATTGTCGCGTTCTCGCTGTCGCTCGTCGGCACGTTTCTCGTCCGCTCGGGCGTGCTGACGTCGGTGCATGCGTTCGCCACCGATCCCGCGCGCGGCGTTTTCATCCTCGCCTTCCTCGCCATCGTGATCGGCGGCTCGCTTGCGCTTTACGCGCTGCGCGCGGGCGCGGTGGGCGCCGGCGGCGGATTTGCAATGGTGTCGCGCGAGGCGATGCTGCTCGGCAACAACATCCTGCTGATCGTCGCGGTGGCGAGCGTGCTGCTCGGCACGCTGTATCCGCTGATGATCGACGCGCTGCATCTCGGCAAGATCTCGGTCGGCCCGCCCTACTTCAATGCGGTGTTCTATCCGTTGATGGCGCCGCTCGTCTTCCTGCTCGGCGTGGGACCGATGGCCGCGTGGCGGCAGGCGCGCGTGCCCGACCTGTGGACGAAGCTCCAGTGGGCGCTGTACGTGGCGCTAGCCACCGGCGCGCTCGCACCGTTCGCGATGGGACAGTGGAAGCCGCTCGTCGCCATCGGGCTGCTGATGGCGGCGTGGATCGCGGCGGCGACGGTCACGGCATTCGTGCAGCGGCTGCGCAGTGCGCCGCAGCGCGGCCTCGCCGACAAGCTGCGTGCGAATACGTCGGCGTGGTACGGGATGCTGCTTGCGCACCTCGGCGTCGCGGTATTCATCACCGGCGTCACGCTCGTCAAGGGTTACGAAGTCGAGCGCGACGTGCGTCTCGACGTGGGCCAGAGCGTCGAAGTGGCGGGCGACACGTACACGTTTCGCGGCGTGGCGCCGCGCGCCGGTCCCAATTTCGATGCCACGGTGGCCACCGTCGACGTGACGCGTGACGGAAGAAACATTGCGACGCTCACGCCGCAGAAGCGCGCCTACCGCGCCTCGGGGCAGGTGATGACCGAGGCGTCGATCCAGTCGGGCATCGGCGGCGATCGCTACGTGTCGCTGGGCGAGCCTGTCACCGAGCAGGGCGCGGCCGGTGCATGGGGTGTGCGCATCTACGTCAAGCCATTCGTCGACTGGATCTGGGGCGGTTGTCTGCTGATGGCGCTCGGCGGATTCTTCGCGGTCGCCGATCGCCGCTATCGCCTCGCGGTACGCCAGCGCTTCGGCGCGGCGATCGCCGCCGTGTCGGGCGCGTAAGAAAATGATGAGAGTGCTGCGCTGGTCGCTGCCGCTCGCGGTGTTCCTCGTGCTGCTCGCGTTCCTGTTCGTCGGTCTCTTTCGCGATCCGCGGGAAGTGCCGTCGCCGCTGGTCGACAAGCCGGCGCCGTCTTTTTCGCTGGCGAAGCTGCATCAGCCCGGCGAGCGGCTCAGCAATGCCGACATGCGCGGACAGGTGTGGCTGCTGAACGTGTGGGCGTCGTGGTGCGTGTCGTGCCGCGTCGAGCATCCGCTGCTCGTCGCGCTTGCGAAGGCCGACGTCGTTCCGGTGATCGGCCTCGCGTACAAGGACAAGCCCGAGGACGGCCTCGCCTGGCTCGCGTCGAACGGCGATCCGTACCGGATGTCGATCGTCGATCGCGACGGGCGCGTCGGCATCGACTTCGGCGTCTACGGGGTGCCGGAGACGTTCGTCATCGACAAGGCCGGCATCATTCGCTACAAGCAGATCGGCCCGCTCACCGCCGACGCGCTCGACAAGACGATCCTGCCGCTCGTGCGCGAGCTGCAACGATCGTGATGCGCCGGCTGCTCGTCGTCGCGTGGCTGCTCGCCGCGACGGCAGCGTTCGCCGACGACGCGCTCGACGCGCGCCTGAAGTTGCTCGAGACGCAGCTGCGCTGCCTCGTATGCCAGAACGAGACGCTCGCCGAAAGTGCCGCACCGCTCGCGGAGGACCTGCGCACGGAAGTGCGCGAGCTCGCCGTCGCCGGCAAGAGCGACGACGACATTCGCGCCTACCTCGTCGCGCGCTACGGCGATTTCGTGCTCTACAAGCCGCCGATGAAGCCGGTGACCTGGCTGCTGTGGTTCGGCCCGTTCGTGCTGCTGTTCGGCGGCCTCGTCGCCTGGCTCTTCGTGCTGCGGCGGCGCGCGCGGATGAAGCGGTCGGACGGCGACGACGCGAACACCCCCGCCCATGCCGATGCGGGCGTCGAGGTTGCACGCGCCCGCGAGCTGCTCGACGAGTGATACGCGCCGGCGCGGCAGCGATCGCGCCTTCGACGCGCGGCGGCTTCATTGCCGGGATGCAGACCGGCATCTCCCACCTGGTGCCGCAGGATGGCGGAACGCTCGATTGCGAACGCCTGTCAGAGGTCGCGCACGCCGCGCGCGACATGCGCTTCAACGATGGCCGGTGCGACCGGCAGGGTCGCTTCTGGGCGGGAACGATGGCCATCGACATGGCGCTCGCTGCGAACGTGGGCAGCCTGTATCGTTTCGACGACCGACGCGGTCTTGCGCGAACCTTTGGCGGCTTTGTCGTTCCGAACGGGTTGGCATTCAGTCCCGACGGCCGCACAATGTATCTGTCCGATTCGCATCCGTCGGTGCAACTGATCTGGCAATTCGACTATGACGTCGACTCGGCAACACCTGCGAACCGGCGCCTGTATGTCGACATGAACACGCTCCCCGGACGCCCCGACGGTGCCGCAATCGACGAGGACGGCTGCTATTGGATTTGCGCCAACGACGCCGGTCTCGTGCATCGCCTGACACCCGGCGGCACGCTCGACCGCTCGCTCCCGCTGCCCGTGAAGAAGCCTTCGATGTGCGCGTTCGGCGGCGCCAACCTCGATACGCTGTTCGTCACCTCGATCCGGCCCGCGGGAATCGACCTTGCCGATCAACCGCTCGCCGGCGGCGTGTTCGCGCTGCATCCCGGCGTGCGCGGCGTCGAGGAGCCGCGTTTCGGCAATCACTAACCGCCTTCACGCAGCATGCAAATGACCCCCTTTTCGAATGATCCCGTGCCGGTGCGCGCTCCGAAGACCAGCGTGTGGAACTGGCTGGGACGCCGCAAAACGGTTCCCCTTCAAGCACCGGTGTCGCGCTTTGCCGTTGCGCGCGTGCGGCGCATTTTCGGCGAGTGCGCGAGTGGCATCGGCGGCGAGGCTTCGGCACGCTCGCGCGTGGCGATGCTCGCGACGATCTTTCGCGGCCTCGACGACGACGGCAAGCGCGCGTTTCTCGCGCTGCTCGCGACATACGTGAATGGCGACGAGAAGTCGGCGGCCCCGCTCGTGCAGGAATACGCGCGAAGCGACGGTATTGCGCACCAGCTTGCCGCCCTGCGCCTGCGCGACGCGCTGGCGGGCACGTCGCTTCGCATCCTCCGTCAATTCAACCTGCTCGAGGATGGCGTCAAGTTCCTCGTCGATCTTCGCGCCGATGCGATCCGGCTCAAGTCCGGCAGCCCGGAGCTGCAGGTCATCGACGAGGAGCTGCTGTCGCTGTTTCGCGACTGGTTCGCGCTCGGCAATCTCGAGCTGCGCCGCATCTCGTGGAACTCGCCGGCGGCGCTGCTCGAGCGGCTGATGACGTACGAGGCGGTGCACGAGATCCAGTCCTGGGCCGATCTTCGTCACCGGCTCGAATCCGACCGCCGCTGCTATGCGTTCTTCCATCCGCGAATGCCCGACGAGCCGCTCGTGTTCGTCGAGATCGCGCTCACCGATCGCGTCGCGTCGAGCGTCCAGCCGCTGCTCGACGAATCGACGCCGGTGACCGATCCGCGCGCGGCCGATGCCGCGGTCTTCTACTCGATATCGAGCACGCAGCCGGGCCTTCGCGGCGTGTCGTTCGGCGGCTTCCTGATCAAGCGCGTCGTCGAGAGCCTGCTCGCCGAATATCCGAAGCTCACGACATTCGCGACGCTGTCGCCGGTACCCGGCTTTCGCCGCTGGCTCGACGCGCATCTCCAATCGGGCACGGCCTCGCTTCTCACCGAGCGCAATCGCGGCGCGTTCGCCAAGCTCGCACGGGGCCGCGACGCCGCCGGCGAGCTGCGACGCGCGCTCGCTGGCGACACCACCGCCGATCGTGCAACGAATGCCGCCCTCGAGGCGGTGCTCGTGCCGCTTTGTGCGCGTTATCTCGTCATCGAGAAGCGCAACGCCATGCCGGTCGACCCGGTCGCGCGCTTCCACTTCGGCAACGGCGCGCGGCTCGACCGCATCAACTGGCTCGCGAACACATCGACGCGCGGCCTGCAGGAATCGCTCGGCATCATGGTCAACTACGTGTACGAGCCGGCCGAGATCGAGGAAAACCACGAGGCGTATTACCGCGACGGCAAGGTCGCCGTGTCGCCCGGGGTACGCAAGCTGCTGCGCCGCGGCGGCAACGGCACGGCAACCGAGGGCATCGCCGCGCCTGCGCCGTAGCGAACCGCGCCTTCTATTGCATTTGCGGAACACCGGTGTCGTCGACGACGATCGTGCGTCCGGGCGGCGCGCGAAACTGCGCGCGATGCAACTGTCCGCGAAAGCGGTACGTGACGTCCCAGTAATCGGGATGCGGGTTGCGCTGGACCGTGCGGCAGCGCTGCACGTCGCGCGTCACCACCTGCCCGCCATCGCGACCGACATTCGCGCCGATCGCCGCCCCCGCCACCGCACCGCCTGCCGTGGCGACATCGCGGCCGCGGCCGCCGCCGACCTGATGGCCCAGCAAGCCGCCGATCACGGCGCCGGCGATGGCGCCGGGAACGTTTACGTCGCCGCGCTCGGCCACTTGCTGACGTTCGACCCAGCAGCGCTGCTCGGGCGGTCCGACGACCGCGTGCACCGACTCCACCGGAATCGTGTAAAGCCGCGGCCGTGCGGGCTCGGCATAGATCGGTGCAGGCTGGATGACGGGATGGCCGCGCCGGTAGTACGGCACGTACACGTCGTTGTACCAGCTGTCCTGAACGAAATAGACCGGCTGACCGCAAGCGTTGTAGCGCGCGCAGAACTTGCGCCAGTTCTTCGCGTGACCCGGCGGCACGCGAAGATAGATGGGAGCGCGCACGACGCGACCGGGTGCCGGCGCGATGACGACCGGCTCCCGGTACAGCAGGCGCGGCGGCGCGACGCCACCTACATCGATGCGCCCGTAAAACCCGGGCTGACCCATGGTCACCGACACGCCGACATCCGCGGCAAGTGCCGGCGCGGCAAGTGCGCAGGCGGCCAGCAC
>DASSVX010000293.1:0-4631 GCA_035705655.1 Casimicrobiaceae bacterium | reverse complement strand
GCGCCCGCAGCGAATTCCCCGTTTCTGATCAGCATGCGGACCTGGTCGGCGATCTGCCGGTAGAGCCGGCGCGGCTCGATGCTCTGGAAGGGCATGGTCGAAACGGCACCGCTGCCGGCGCCGCAAGGCAATCGGCAAGGCTACCCGCGTGTCGCTTCACCGGTCAAGTGGCATGACCAATCGGCCGCAACGCGGCATAACCGCAACAGGGGCGGAGGTGCGCCGCCCGGCGGACGCTGGAGCGCTTGCGCGGGACCGTTGCGCGTCGCATTCTTCGCGTTGCGATCCGACGACGCAAAAAGGCAGCTTCGAATCCGATCATGGCCGCGCCCGCGCTGCGTACCCAATCCCTGTCGATCGCACCCGGCGTTTCGGGCTACCTCGCGAAGCCGAGCGGCGTGCCCGGCATCGGCGTCGTCGTCATGATGGAGGCCTTCGGCCTCAACGCGTTCGTCAAGGGCGTATGCGACCGCTTCGCGCGCGCCGGCTACATGGCGCTCGCCCCCGACATCTACCACGGCGACACGTTCGACTATGCCGACCGCGAGCGCGCCATTGCACGGCTCGGCGAAGTCGACGACAACGTCGCGATGCGCGAAGTGGGCGCCGCGCTCGACATGCTGACCGCGCAGGGGGCCCGCGACGGGCGGCTCGCGATCATCGGGTTCTGCATGGGCGGGCGGCTCGCCTTTCTCGCCAACGCCGTGCACGGCGACCGGCTTGCCGCCTCCGTCTCGTTCTATGGCGGCGGCATTGCGCCCGCCGTGCCGCGCGGCAAGCGCAAGTCGCTGATCGACCGCGTGTCCGACGTGTCGGCGCCGCAGCTGCTCATCTACGGCGCGCGCGATGCGTCGATCGCAAGCGACGAGCACGCGCGGCTTGCGCAGGCCCTGTCCGACGCGAACAAGCGCTACACGCTTGCCGTGCTGCCCGACGCAGCGCATGCATTCGCGACGTTCGACCGCGAGAGCTACCATGCACCGGCCGCCGAAGCGGCATGGCGCATCGCCTTCGCATTTCTGGTCGACACGTTCATGCAGGGCTCGGCCGCCGCGTACGCGTGAAGCTCGCGCGGTGCGCGCGGCTCGTGCCGCGCGCGCATGGCGTAGAATCCGCCGTTTCGCGCGCACGAGCCATGAACGGACGACTCGCAGGCAGGACCGCCTTCATCACCGCGGCCGGACAGGGCATCGGACACGCAACGGCCCTCGCGATGGCGCGCGAGGGCGCCAGCGTCATCGCGACCGACGTCAACCCCGCGTTGCTCGCACCGATGCAGGGCGTCGCCAACGTCACGACGCGAACGCTCGACGTCCTCGACGACGAGGCCGTGTCGCGCACGCTGCGCGAGCTGCCGCCGCTTTCGATTCTTTTCAATTGCGCGGGCTACGTGCACAACGGCACGATCCTCGATTGCAAGCCGGAGGACTGGGCGTTCAGCTTCAACCTCAACGCCCGCGCAATGTATGTCGCGATCCGCGCAGCGCTGCCCGCGATGCTTGCTCGCCACGAGGCGAGCGGACAGGGCGCCAGCATCATCAACATGGCTTCCATCGCCGGGTCGATCAAGGGATTGCCGAACCGGTTCGTGTACGGCGCGTCGAAGGCCGCGGTGATCGGCCTCACGAAATCGGTGGCCGCAGACTATGTGCAGCACGGCATTCGCTGCAATGCGATCGCGCCCGGCACCGTTGACACGCCGTCGCTCGCCGAGCGCATCAACGCGTATCCCGATCGCGTCGAGGCCCGCCGGATGTTCATCGCGCGCCAGCCGATGGGACGGCTTGCGAAACCCGAGGAAATCGCGCCGCTCGTCGTGTTCCTCGCATCCGACGAAGCGGCATTCGTCACGGGAAACGTGTATTCCTGCGACGGCGGCATGACGATCTGAACAACAGGAGGAGACGAAGGCATGAAGCTCGTACGTTACGGCCCCGCGGGGCGCGAAAAGCCGGGACTGATCGACGCCGACGGCGTGCTGCGCGACCTGTCGCGCAAGGTCGACGACATCGATGGTGAATCGCTTTCGCCGATGTCGCTGTCGGGGCTGCGCAAGCTCGACACGCGGCGGCTACCCGCGGTGAAGGGCCGTCCGCGCCTCGGACCGTGCATCGCGACGCCGCCGAAGTTCGTCGCGATCGGACTCAACTACTCCGATCATGCGAAGGAAACCGGCGCGCCGATTCCCGAGCATCCGGTCGTGTTCTTCAAGGCGCAGACGTGCATCGTCGGCGCGAACGACAACGTGATGGTCCCGCTCGAATCGACGCAGCTCGACTGGGAGGTGGAGCTCGGCGTCGTCATCGGCCGCACCGCGCGCTACGTCGCCGAGAAGGACGCGCTGCGCTACGTCGCCGGCTACTGCGTGGTGAACGACGTGTCGGAGCGCGAGTTCCAGATGAAGCGCAGCGCGTCGCAATGGAGCAAGGGCAAGGGCTGCGACACGTTCGGTCCCGTCGGGCCGTGGCTCGTGACGAGCGACGAGATCAAGGACCCGCAGAACCTCGACATGTGGCTCGACGTGAACGGCGAGCGCCGCCAGACCGGCAACACGCGCACGATGATCTTCACCGTCGCGCGGCTCGTCGCCGACGTGTCGCGCTACATGACGCTGCTGCCGGGCGACCTCATCACCACCGGCACGCCGCCCGGCGTGGCGCTCGGCATGAAGCCGCCGCAGTGGCTCAAGGTGAACGACGTCGTGACGCTCGGCATCGCGGGCCTCGGCGAGCAGCGCCAGCGCATCGTGCCGTTCAAGGGACGGCGGATGGCGGCGTAGCCCGCGGCGCCAACAGGCCGCGCTCGGCGAGGCTGCGCATCAGCGCACCGGCGCCGAACGTCCACGGCGCGATGGCGTCGGCGTAGTTCACGCGGTTGGCCAGCGTCCCGAGCGACGGTGTTGCGATCGTCACGACATCGCCGGCGTCGTGCGTGAAGCCCTGGCCGGCCGCATGACGATCCTGCGTGGGCGCGAACATCGTGCCGAGGAACAGCATCAACCCATCGGGATACTGGTGATCGGCGCCGATGGCCTGCCCGACGAGGTCGAGCGGGTCGCGGCTGATTTGCGCAAGCGAGCTCGAGCCATCGAGCACGAAGCCATCGGCGCCCTCGACTTTCAGCGCGAGATCGGCGCGGCGGATCGTGTCGATGGTGAACGCAGCGTCGAACAGGCGAATGAAGGGCCCGATCGCGCATGACGCGTTGTTGTCCTTCGCCCGCCCGAGCAGCAGCGCGCTGCGCCCTTCGAAGTCGCGCAGGTTGACGTCGTTGCCGAGCGCTGCACCCACGGTGTCGCCGCGCGCGTTCACGGCAAGCACGATCTCGGGCTCGGGATTGTTCCACGTCGACTGCCGGTGAATGCCGACGTCCGCGCCCGTCCCGACCGACGACATCGGCTGCACCTTGGTGAAGAGCTCCGCGTCGGGTCCGATGCCGACTTCGAGATATTGCGACCACAATCCTTCCGCGATCAGGACGTCCTTGACGCGCATCGCTTCGGACGAGCCCGGACGCACGCTGCGCAGGTTGTCGCCGATCACGCCGGCGATCTTGCGCCGCACGGTGTCGGCCCGGGCCGGATCGCCACGCGCCTGCTCCTCGATCACCCGCTCGAGCATGCTCGCGACGAATGTGACGCCGGACGCCTTCACCGCCTGCAGGTCGCACGGCGCAAGCAGCCACGGCAGCGACGGATCGCGCGCGTCGTCGGGCGAATTGCGCAGCGCATCGGCGAGCGCACCAACGCGCGGCAGCGCATTCGCGGCGCGGATCTCGTGCACAATGCCGGGCCGGTTCAAAAGCTCGCTTGCGCAAGGCGCGATCGCGGACAGATCGAACAGGCTGTCGCCGTCGACGCGCACGAGCACGGGCCCCTTCACGGCCGGCACGAAGGCGCGGCCGATCAGCAGCGCGCGCGACGCGTCGGCCGGGAGCGCATCACCGGTAGTCAGGCGTGAACGGATATCGATTGTCATGAGGTGCGATCATACGGGCACTCGGGCGAACCGCGTTGCCCGTTTGCGTAGCGCGCATCCGCGCTTGTCGTGCCCTGCCCGATGATCGACTCGATTCGCAGCCAGCCGCCCGAAGGTCCGCTTTATCCCGATTGCCTGCCCGGCGCGAGCGGCATGCTCGCACTCGACGCGCGGCACACGATGCACTGGGAGGAATGCGGCAACCCCGACGGCGTGCCGGTGCTCTTCATCCACGGCGGACCCGGCGGCGGCAGCCAGCCGCATCACCGCCGCTTCTACGATCCGTCGTTCTGGCGCATCGTGCTCTACGACCAGCGCGGCGCCGGCCGCTCGACGCCGATCGCCGACGTCGTCGACAACACGACCCCGCATCTCGTCGACGACATCGAGCGGCTGCGCATCCACCTTGGCGTCGACCGCTGGCTGCTGTTCGGCGGCTCGTGGGGCTCGACGCTCGCGCTCGTCTATGCCGAGACGCATCCGGCGCGCGTGCTCGGGCTCGTGCTGCGCGGCGTGTTCCTCGCAAGCCGCGCCGAGGTCGAATGGTTCATCGATGGCATGCAGCGCTTCTTCCCCGACGCCTGGCGCGATTTCACGCACTTTCTGCCACGGGCCGAGCGTGCCGACGTTCTCCACAGCTATTACCGGCGCCTG
>DASSVX010000292.1:0-3147 GCA_035705655.1 Casimicrobiaceae bacterium | reverse complement strand
TTCGCGCGCACGTTCATGCCCGATTTGGCCGAGCGCATAGAACATTACCCCGGCGAACGCCCGATCTTCGACCTGTATGGGGTCGAGGACGAAATCCAGCGTGCGCTGAAGAAGGAAGTGCCTTTGAAGTCCGGCGGCTATCTGGTGATCGATCAAACCGAGGCGATGACGACGATCGACGTCAACACCGGCGGCTTCGTCGGCGGCCGCAGCTTCGACGACACGATCTTCAAGACGAACCTCGAAGCCGCGCAGGTGATCGCACGGCAGCTGCGGATGCGCAACCTCGGCGGCATCATCATCATCGACTTCATCGACATGGAGAACGTCGACCATCGCAACGCCGTGCTGGCCGAGCTCGACAAGGCGCTCGAGAAGGACCGCACGCGCCTCACCGTCAACGGCTTCACGCAGCTCGGCCTGGTCGAGATGACGCGCAAGCGCACGCGCGAGTCGCTCGCGCACGTGCTGTGCGAGACCTGCCCGACGTGCGGCGGCCGCGGCGAGTTCAAGACGGCGCAGACGATCTGCTACGAGATCCTGCGCGAGATCCTGCGCGAGGCAAAGCAGTTCAACGCGCGCGAGTTCCGTATCCTCGCGTCGCAGTCGGTGATCGACATGTTCCTCGACGAGGAGTCGCAGAGTCTTGCGCAGCTCGGCGATTTCATCGGCAAGCCGATCTCGCTGCAGGTCGAGACGCTGTATACGCAGGAGCAGTACGACGTGGTGCTCATATAGCGGACGAAGGTTTCGCTCGCTTTGCGCGGCTCGGGCCAATCTGCACGCTGAATGCCTTCGATGCAGATCTTCCGTGATCTGAGGCGGCGCGCGCATGCGCTCGTGGCGTGGCTCGCGGCGCGATTGCGCCGCGCCGAGCTCCCCGGCCGCTTCGAAACCGGCAGCGCCTCGTCGTGGCGCGGTTACATCACCACCGCGCCGGGCGTCGAACCCGCCCGCGATTACCTCGTCTACGTGCCTCGCGGCTGGAATCGCCGCGTGCGCGCGCCGCTTCGCGTGCTATGCCACGGATGCAACCAGACACCCGAGGACTTCGCCGCGCTGACGCGCATCGCGTCGCATGCCGACCGCGACGGCACGCTCGTCCTCCTGCCGCGACAATCCAGCTCGGCGAATGCCTGGGGCTGCTGGAACTGGTTCGAGGCGAACACCGAGCGCGGCGCGGGTGAGGCTGCGATCGTCGCTGCACAGATCGTGCAGGTGCGACGCCGCTACCGCGCGCGGCGCGAGCGGGTCTTCGTCGCCGGCCTCTCCGCAGGAGGTGCGCTTGCCGCCGTGCTCGGCCTGCGCCATCCGCGCCTCGTGCGCGGCATCCTCGTCCATTCGGGGCTCGCGTGCGGCGCCGCGTCGTCACCGGCGAGCGCGCTGTCGGTAATGCGGCGCGGACCCGACAACGACGTGGCGCGTGTTGCCGACATCGCGCGGAGCGCGGTTCGCAACGGTGCAGCGCCACACGTCGCGCTTCTCGTCGTGCAGGGCGATCGCGACGATGTCGTCGCGCCGGCCAACGCGACCGCGCTGGTCGACCAATTCCTCCACTTCAACGGATACGCGGCGAGCGGCCCCGCCGGCTCGCTGCCGCCAAGCGATGCGTCGTCGCACGAGGCGGGCGGCACGCACTATCCGGTGCGTACCGCCGACTGGACGCGCGACGGGCGCGTCGATGTGCGCCTCGTGCGAATCGAGGGGCTCGGCCACGCATGGAGCGGCGGCGATGGCGGATACGCCTACGCCGATCCGCACGGAACCGATGCGCTCGACCTCTTCGCGCGCTTCATCGCCGACGCGGGTTGACATAACCCCCGCTGTCGCACGATGCCGTAGTAAGAGACTGCTTACCCGCTGCGGGCACGCGGTGCAGCGTGACACCGCGCCGGACTTGGGGCAGCATTGCGGGCGTGTCGCGTCGCGCGGGCCCGCCCGGCGCGCCGGCAAGTAATGCGCTTCTTACTCGACCCGACTGGAGGAGCTATGGGAATTGCACGCAACGCTCGCATGGCATGGTGGGGCGCACTCGCCGTCGCCGCCGGATTCGTCGTCGCCGCACCCGCGCTGGCCGCCGACCCGATCAAGATCGGCCTCGTCGCGGCGCTGTCCGGACCCTCGGCGCAGTCGGGCGAGGCGATCACGCAAGGTCTCTCGATCGCCATCGACGAGATCAACGCCGCGGGCGGCGTGCTCGGCCGGCCGCTGGCGCTGGTCAAGCGCGACGACGAGTCGAGCCCGCCCAAGGGCGCCACGGCGGCGCGGGAGCTCGTCTACGACGAGAAGGTCGCGGCGATTTTCGGCGGCCTCGACACGCCGGTGTCGCTCGCCATCGTGCCGATCGCCAACAAGGAGCACGTGCCGTACATGGGCGTCTGGGCGGCGGGCACGCCGATCACGCGCAATGGCGCCAATCCCAACTACGCGTTCCGCGTCTCGGCCGTCGACGTGATGGTCGACGAAGCGCTGCTCAAGTACGCGCAGAAGAACGGTGCCAGGAAGCCGGGCCTCATCCTCATCAACAACCCGTGGGGCGAGTCGAACGAAAAGGGACTGAAGGAAGAAGCGCAGAAGCTCGGCATCACGCTCGCCGGGATCGAGAAGTTCGAGGACCGCGATGTCGACGTCGTGCCGCAGTTGACGCGTCTCAAGAATGCCGGGGCCGACGCGCTGATCCTCGTCGCCAACGCCGCGCCGGGCGCGCAGATGATGAAGGCGCGCGAGCGGATGGGCTGGAAGGTGCCGGTGATCTCGCACTGGGGCGTTTCGGGCGGCCGCTTCCCCGAGCTCGCCGGCCCCACCGCGGGCGACGTCGTTTTCGTGCAGACGTACAGCTTCTTCGGCGACCAGAAGCCCGCGGGCAAGAAGGTGCTGTCCGAGCTCGCGAAGAAGTACAACGTCAAGGGCCCCGAAGGCGTGATCTCGCCGGTTGGCCTCGCCGATGCGTACGACGCGATGCACCTTCTGGCACTCGCGATCGGTAAGGCGGGCAGCACCAAGGGCGACGCGGTGCGCGAGGCACTGCACCGGATCGACGAGTACCCCGGGCTGATCAAGACCTACCGCAAGCCGTTCAGCGCGCAGAACCAGGACGCGCTCGGACCCGACGACTACATCTTCGTGCGCTTCGACGGCACGCGCATC
>DASSVX010000291.1:0-3541 GCA_035705655.1 Casimicrobiaceae bacterium | reverse complement strand
GTTCCTCGTCGCAATCGGGCTCACGCTGATCTTCGGAATACTCGGCGTCATCAATCTCGCGCACGGCAGCTTCTACATGATCGGCGCGTACCTCGCCTACGCGCTCGCGCCGTGGGCCGCGACACACCTTGGCGCGGGCTTCTTCGGCGCACTTGCAATCGGGCTCGTGCTGTCGATCGTGCTCGGTTACGTCCTCGAATGGGCGTTCGTGAGCTACCTGTACGAGCGCGAGCATCTGCAGCAGGTGCTGATGACGTACGGACTGATCCTCGTGTTCGAGGAGCTGCGCAGCATCATCGCCGGCGACGACGTGCACGGCGTCGCGCCGCCCGCGTGGCTTTCGGGCAGCGTGCCGCTCGGCGACGTGATGACCTATCCGGTCTATCGTCTGTTCATGTCGGGCGTGTGCATTGCCATCGCGCTGGCGCTTTATGCGGTGCTCACCCGCACGCGTGTCGGCATGGCCATCCGCGCGGGTGCCAGCAACCGCGAAATGGTGCAATCGCTCGGCGTCGACATCCGTCTTCTCTACCGCATCGTGTTCGCGGCAGGCGTCGCACTCGCCGTGTTCGCGGGCATGATCGCGGCGCCGGTCTCGTCGGTCTATCCCGGCATGGGCAACCAGGTGCTGATCGTGTCGTTCGTCGTGGTCGTGATCGGCGGCATCGGGTCGGTTCGCGGCGCCCTCCTCGCGTCGCTGCTCGTCGGCTTCGTCGACACCTTCGGGAAGGTGTTCATCCCGCAGATCGCCGCCATTCTCGTCTACGTGCTGATGGCGCTCATCCTGCTATGGCGGCCCGAGGGCCTGTTTCGGACGGGTTGACGTGAGCGCGCCTCGCCGCGGAGGACGCATGCACGCCGGCGGCAGACGTGTCTGGCCGCTTGCTGCAGCGCTGATCGCGCTCGCGGCGTTTCCGCACGTGGGCGGCAGCTTCTACATCGATCTCGCGCTGACGACGATGATCCTGTCGATCTTCGCGCTGTCGCTCGAGCTTCTCGTCGGGCGCACGGGGCTCGTCTCGTTCGGCCACGCGGCTTTTTTCGGCATCGCGGCCTACGCAACCGCGCTGCTGTCGCCGGCCGCCTCGGCGGCGTCGCTCGCCTGGCTCGTTCCGGCGGTACTGCTCGTCACGGCACTCGCCGCGGCCGCGATCGGCGCGCTGTGCCTGCGCACTCGCGGCGTCTATTTCATCATGGTCACCCTCGCCTTCGCGCAGATGACGTACTTCGTCTTTCACGACATGAAGTTCGCCGGCGGCAGCGACGGCCGCTACCTGTACGTGAAGCCGGTGCTTGCGCTCGGCGGCGTCACGCTGGTCGATCTCGGTCGTCCGCGCACGCTCTACTACGCGGCACTCGGATGCCTCATCGTCGTCTACGCGCTGCTCGCGCTGCTCGGTCGCTCGCGTTTCGGGCATGCGCTCGCGGGCATCCGTGCGAACGAGCAGCGGATGCGCGCAGTCGGTTTCTCGACCTATCCCTACAAGCTGGCGGCGTTCACGCTCGCGGGTGTGCTGGCCGGGATCGCCGGCTTCCTGCACGCGGTGAAGGACGGATTCGTCACCCCGGAAATCCTCGCGTGGCACCAGTCCGGCGCGGTGCTGCTGATGCTGATCCTCGGCGGCATCGGCACGCTGCGCGGCGCGGTGCTCGGCGCCTTCGTGTTCGTGCTGATGAAGGAATTCTTCCAGTCGGAAGCACTTTTCGGCGCCTTCGCCAGGCATTGGCAGCTGCCGCTCGGCCTCGCAATCATCGCATGCGTCGCGCTGATGCCGAATGGCGTCGTCGCGTTGCCGACGCAGCTGCGCCGCGTTCGCGCGCCGCTCCCGCATGCCGGCTGACGTCCTGCTCGACGCGGCCGACGTGTCGCGCCGCTTTGGCGGGCTCGTCGCCGTCGACCGCGCGTCGCTTGCGCTCGTCCGTGGTGAAGTTCACGCGCTGATCGGCACGAACGGCGCCGGAAAGTCGACGCTGGTCAACGTGCTGTCGGGCGAGCTCCCGGCGACGGAAGGTCGTGTCCGCCTTCTCGGACGTGACGTCACGCACTGGCCGCAACCCCGACGCGCACGCGCCGGGCTCGGCCGCAGCTACCAGCGCACGACGATCTTTGCGCAGGCAACGGTGTTCGAGAATTGCCGGCTGGCGGCGCAGGCGCACTTCCAGCACCCGCTCGACCTTTGGAACATGGCCACGCGCTGTCCCGACAGCACCGAGCTCGCCGAACAGGCGATCGAGCGCGCGGCACTCACCGCGCAGGCGCATCGCAGCGCCGGCACGCTTTCGCATGGCCAGAAGCGCCAGCTCGAGATTGCGATCTGCCTCGCGACGGCGCCACAGGTGCTGCTGCTCGACGAGCCGCTCGCGGGCATGGGTCCCGAGGAGACGGAGCGCATGCTGGTGCTTCTCGCCGCGCTGAAGCCCGGCCATGCGATCCTGCTCGTCGAGCACGACATGGACGCCGTGTTTCGCATCGCCGAGCGGATCACCGTGATGGTCGACGGCCGCGTCATTGCGAGTGCCGAGCCGGACGCGATCCGCGGCAACGCGCTGGTGCAGGCGGCGTACCTTGGTGAAATGGTCGACACGCCCGAATCGGCGACGATCGCCTGATGCGGGCACCCGCGACACGCACCACCGTGATCCGCGCGCCGGCGATGGCCATCAGCGCGCTTGTCGAAGCGCGCGACGTGCACGCGCACTACGGTGAAAGCCATGTGCTGCGCGGCGTGTCGCTTTCGATCAACGCCGGCGAGTCGCTCGGCCTGCTCGGCCGCAACGGCATGGGCAAGACGACGCTCATCCGCACGCTGATCGGCCTCACATCGGCAAGCGCGGGCAACGTGCTCATCCACGGCCGCGACTGCACGCGCGAGCCGGCGCACCGGATCGCCCGGATGGGCGTCGCGTATGTTCCCGAGGGCCGCGGCATCTTCCCGAACCTGTCGGTGCGCGAGAACCTCCTTTTCCCGGCGCGTCCGTCGCGCGATGCGCGCACCGGCTGGACGTACGAGCGCGTGCTGGACACGTTCCCGAGGTTGCGCGCGCGCATTGCAAGCGGCGGTCACCAGCTTTCGGGGGGCGAGCAGCAGATGCTCGCGATCGGCCGCGCGCTGATGACGAACCCCGAGCTCCTGATCCTCGACGAAGCGACGGAGGGACTCGCGCCGCAGATCGTGCACGATATCTGGCGCATCGTCGGCGAAATACGCCAGAGCGGCATCGCCTCGCTGATCGTCGACCGCAATTATCGCCTCGTGCTCACGCATACCGATCGCGCGCTGGTGCTCGAAAAGGGGGTCGCCGTGCTCGACGACTGGTCCGCATCGCTTGCGCTGCGCAGCGACGCGCTCGCGCGCCATCTCGGCGTGTAGATGCTGGCTGATCCGCTGTTTGTCGGACGCTGACGGCGGCCGGCCTCGTTGCCGAGCGATTCGCGTTCATCGGGTTCCTGCCTGCGCAGGCGAAGGCGCGCCGCGAATGGCTCGCGACGGCGTCGACATGGCCGCTGGCGCTCGTCTTCTACGAAGCACCGCATCGCATC
>DASSVX010000290.1:0-4814 GCA_035705655.1 Casimicrobiaceae bacterium | reverse complement strand
CTCGAGGGCGCCGTCGGCGAGCGCGCGGACGCGAGCGAGCGAGACCGCGTTGCGCGTTGCCAGCGCCTCGCTGCGCAAGCTGAACGCGAATCCGCTCGCGAGGACCGTCAACAAGACGGTGATCCACAGCGCGAGCACCAGCGCAATCCCGGATTGCATGCTGCGGTTGACGACGTGCGGCATCGGCTTGGTATGACCCCCCCACGCTTGCGGCTTCGCCGCTGCGCTGCTCCCTGAAGGGGCGCTATTCGCGCCTTGCGGCGGCTCTGCGGCCCTCATACGGCGGCGCAATGCTCGCGCGCGATGTCCCATGCGCGGCAGCCCGCCTCGGGTGCCTCGCGCGGGGAGACATAGAGTGTCGGCCACGGTGCACCGGTCTTCGGCGTGACGTCGATGCGAATCATCAGCGGCAGGCGCTGCGTATCGCTCCACTGGTCGCGCCACGACGGTGCGACGGTCGGCGCGGCATCGGCCTCGCGGCCGAAATAGCCGATCTTGAGCGAGGCGATGTCTTCGGCAAGCACCGAGC
Organism: Casimicrobiaceae bacterium; assembly: GCA_035705655.1. Classification (GTDB taxonomy): domain Bacteria; phylum Pseudomonadota; class Gammaproteobacteria; order Burkholderiales; family Casimicrobiaceae; genus VBCG01. Next base: position 4,285 of record DASSVX010000290.1, on the reverse strand, counting down.
GGTCGGCATTGACGAAATCGGGGAGCGCGTCGGCCTGCAGATCGGGAATCATGCGTTCGAGCACGAGCGGCGAGCGCGCGGCGTCGGACTTCACCACCAGCCGGTAGTACCAGATGCCACCGCCGGCGACGCGCGCCGGCAGCCTCGCTGCGTAGCGCAGCTCGTCGCTCGCGCCCGCGAAGAGCAACGGCCAGTCGGCCATCTTGCGCATGCGCAGCGGATGCTGCGCCTCGAGATTGGTGCGCAGGAACTGTTGCGCAAGACGCATCGACGACGCCGCACCCGCCCGCGCCTCGCCGCTGTCGGTGCTGCGCCCGGCGAGCTTCACCGAACCGAACAGCACGGCGGACAGCAATCCGAGCAGCACGAGCGCGATGATGAGCTCGAGCAGCGTGAAGCCGCGTTGCGCGATGCCGCGTTGCGCGATGCCCGCCTCGCTTGTGTGATTCCCGCACGCTTGCGGCTTCGCCGCTTCGCTGCCCCCCACGGGGGCGCAATTCGAGCCCTGCGGCGGCCCGGCGGCTCTCATTGATCCCCCCACGCTCGCGGCTTCGCCGCTTCGCTGCCCCCCACGGGGGCGCAATTCGAGCCTTGGGGCGGCCCGGCGGCTCTCATGCCGGGTTGCGCTGGCCGATGCGCAGCGTCGACAGCGAAACGGTGCGCGGCTTGCCGTCGTCGCCGGAAAAGGTGACGTCGACGTTGATACGGAAGAGCCGGGTCGGCATCGACTCGCTCGCGCGCTCGAGATCGGGGTTCGGCTCGGGGGGAACGTAAGGCGTCACCGACGCGCGCCACGCAATGCGCCCGTCGGGCTCGGTGCCCGCGTCGCTCGCCTCGCGCAGCGGCTGCGTCGAAGCGGCGAGCTCGAGCCGGCTCTGCGCCACCAGCAGCGCGCGCGTCCAGTCGCCGGCGCCGCTCGCGTTGCGGAGCGCCCCGCCAAAGAGCTGGAAGAGCGCGGTGACGACGAGCGCCACGATGATGAACGCAACCAGCACCTCGAGGACCGAGAAGCCGCGATGCGCGTGCGTGGGCTTCACGGTCGATCGACACCGGCGTGGCGGCGACGCATCCGGGTTCATCGTCAATCGACGATCGCGACGCGGCCGGTGAGCCAGTCGATGTCGACGTCGAATTTGCGCTCGCCGGCGGCGACGGTGATGCGCCCGCCGTTGCTGCCGCCATCGGGAAAGAAGCGGATCGACCCCACGCTCTCGCTCACGAGGTCGTTCTGCGCGGTGAAGAGCTTGAGCTCGATCTTCGACGACAGCTTGTGCTCGTGCGGATCGTTGTCGACCTTGAACCGCTTGCCCGCGACGTCGAGCACGAGGAACGTCTGGCGCCGCTGCGACACGGCTTCGCTTTGTGCAAGCCGCAAGCCGGCCGCGAGCTGTCGCGCGGTCGCGCGCAACTCGCTCGTCGACACCGGACCGCCGAACATCGGCATCACGAAGCCCGCGACGATCGCCATCAGCGCGAGCACGATCAGCAGCTCGAGGAGTGTGACGCCCTTCATGTCACCTCGGCTCGGCCGTCGGCCTCGCGGAACTCGCGCGGCGCCGCGCTCATTCCCAATTCACGATGTCCTTGTTCGCTCCTTCACCGCCTTCCACGCCATCGGCGCCGAGCGAGATGATGTCGTAGGCGCCATGCGCGCCGGGGGACGCGTATTTGTAGTCGTGCCCCCACGGATCCTTCGGTGCGGTGGACTTCTTCCAGTACGGGCCGGCCCAGTTCGAAAGCCCGGGCGGCGCGACCACCAAAGCCTGCAAGCCTTCCTGCGTGGTTGGATAGCGGCCGAGCTCGAGCTTGAACAGGTCGAGCGTCTGGCCGATCTGGTCGATCTCGATCTTCGCCGCCTTGGCCTTTGCCTGCTCGCTCTTGCCGAGGTAGTTGCTGCCCACGATGCCGAGCACGACGCCGATCAGCGTCAGCACGACGAGTATCTCGATCAGCGTCATGCCGCGCTGCCGCGGACTGCGCGACGCATGCGACCGGGATCGCATCCAACGATTGCTGTTCATCATCTCGAATGTCCTTGCGAGTGGCGGCGTCGAATGTGCCGCCGCCCGGAAAAATCCTGTGGAAGCGCCGAACAGGCGTTCCTTAGACAGGAATCACACGACCAGTTCGCTCATGCCCATCACGCCGAGCAGGATCGAGAACACGATGCCGCCCACCATGACGGCGAGCCCGAGGATCAGCACGGGCTCGAGCACGGCGAGAAAGCGCTTGACCGCCGTGGCCACTTCGCGATCGTAGACATCGGCCACGCGCGACAGCATTTCCTCGAGCCGCCCGCTCTCCTCGCCGACGAGGATCATCTGCGTTGCAAGCCGCGGATACAAGCCCGTGTCGGCCATCGGGCGACCGAATCCCTTCCCCTCGCGCAGCTTCGCGATCACGCCGTCGAAGCCGGTGGACAGCACGACGTTGCCCATCGTTTCCTTGACGATCGCAAGCCCCGCGAGCAGCGTCACGCCGTTGGCGAGCAGCGTCGACAGCGTGCGCGCGAAGCGCGCGATTTCCACTTTCGCGATCAGGTCGCCGAGCAGCGGCATGCGCAAAAGCCGCGCATCGCGGACGCGCCGTATCGCCGGCACGCGGCCGCGGCGGCGAAACCACAGGACGGCAAGTGCCGCGCCGGGGATCAGCGCCCACCACCAGTTGCGCAGAAACGTGCCGACGGCGATGACCACCTGCGTGGGAACGGGCAGCGCCTTGCCCGCCTGCGCGAACGTCGACTGGAATTGCGGGACGACATAGATCAGCAGGATCATGATCGACGCGACCGCGACGAAGATCAGGATCGTCGGATAGATCAGCGCCGAGCGCACCGAATCCCGCAGCTCCTTGTTGCGCTCCATCGTCTCGGCGAGCCGCGCGAGAACGGTGCCGAGCGCACCGCCCGCCTCCCCGGCGCGAACGATGTTGACATAGAAGCGCGAGAAAACGTCGCGCCGCGCGTCGAGCGCCTGCGACAGCGCCTTGCCGCCGCGCACTTCGTCGCGGATGCCCTGCAGCATCACCGCGACGGGAAGCGACGTGGCGAGGCTGATCAAAAGCTCGAGCGCGCGGTCGAGCGTGAGTCCCGCGCGAAGCAGCGTCGCGAGCTCGCGCGTGATGCCGAGCACGTTGTCGCGCGTGACGCGCTTCGGCGCGAAGAGGCTCTGGCGCGGGGGTCGCGCCACGGCGGCACCCGCGGCGGCGACACCGAGCGACTGCGCGATCTGCATCGGCATCAGGCCCTGGTCGCGCAGGCGGTCGACGATCTCGGATTCGTTCGCTGCCTCGAGCTCGCCGCTCGACACGTCGCCGGCAGCGGTGACGGCGCGATAGCTGTAGCGCGGCATCGGCAAATGCTCCCGCGACGTCAGTCCTCGCGCGTCGCGCGCAGGACTTCCTCGAATGTCGTCACGCCCTTCACGGCCTTGCGCAGGCCGTCTTCGTACATCGACACCATGCCGGCGCGGATCGCTTCGGTGCGAAGCTCGGCGGCGTTCGCATGCTTCATCACGAGGCTGCGCAGCCCGTCGGTCATCGGCATGATCTCGGTGATGCAGATGCGGCCGGTATAGCCGGTTTGCGCGCAGTGGCTGCAGCCCTTCGCATGCCACAGCGTGATCCTCGCGTCGCCGGAGAATTTCGCGAGCTTCATCTGCTCGACGAGCTCGGGCAGCGCGACATACGGCTCCTTGCAATGCTCGCACAGCTTGCGCACCAGCCGCTGCGCGAGGATGCCGATCACCGTCGACGTGAGCAGGTAATCCTCAACGCCCATGTCGAGCAGCCGGTTGACCGTCGACGGCGCGTCGTTCGTGTGCACGGTGGACAGCACGAGGTGACCGGTCAGTGCCGATTGCACGGCGATCTGCGCCGTCTCGAGGTCGCGGATCTCGCCGATCATGATCACGTCGGGATCCTGGCGCACGATCGAGCGCAGCGCGTTGGCGAACGTGAGGTCGATCTGCGGCTTGACCTGAATCTGGTTGATTCCCGGCATCTGGTACTCGACCGGGTCCTCGACCGTCAGGATCTTGACGTCGGGCTGGTTCAGCCGGTCGAGTGCGGTATAGAGCGTCGTCGTCTTGCCCGAGCCGGTCGGACCCGTCACGAGCAGCACGCCGTGCGGCTGCAGCAGCACGTCGAGAAACACCTCGAGCACGTCGTCCTCGAAGCCGAGCTTCGCGAAATCGAGCGCGACGCCGCCCTTGTCGAGGATGCGCATCACGACCGATTCGCCGTGCATCGTGGGCACGGTCGACACGCGCAGATCGATCTCCTTGCC
>DASSVX010000289.1:0-14155 GCA_035705655.1 Casimicrobiaceae bacterium | reverse complement strand
AGCCTCCCTTCCGCCAGCAGGATGATCCGCTTGCCGTCGTCGAAGATCACGTGATCGACCTGCGGCTTGATGTTCTCCCACTTGTAAGCCTTCAGCGACTCGACGTCGATCTCGTTGTCGAAGTGGCCGATGTTGCAGACGATCGTGTTGTTCTTCATCCGCGCCATGTGCGCGTAGGTGATGACGTCGATGTTGCCTGTCGCGGTGACGACGATGTCGACCTTGTCACACGCATCGTCGACGGTTACGACACGGTAGCCTTCCATCGCCGCCTGCAGCGCGCAGATCGGATCGATTTCGGCGATCCACACCTGCGCTGAAAGCGCGCGCAGCGCCTGCGCAGATCCCTTGCCGACATCGCCGTAGCCGCAGACGAGCGCGATCTTGCCCGCGACCATCACGTCCGTCGCGCGCTTGATGCCATCGACGAGCGACTCGCGGCAGCCGTAGAGGTTGTCGAACTTGCTCTTCGTCACCGAATCGTTGACGTTGATCGCCGGGAATCCCAGCCGTCCTTCGCGGTGCATCTGGTAGAGCCGTTTGACGCCCGTCGTCGTCTCCTCGGTGACGCCGCGAATGCCGCGCTTGATCGTCGAATAGAAATCCGGCGTCTTGTCGAGCCGCACCGCGATCGACGCAAACAGCGCTTTCTCCTCGTCGCTCGTTGGATGAGCGATGACCGAGCGATCCTTTTCCGCTTGTGCACCAAGATGTACGAGCAGCGTTGCATCGCCGCCGTCGTCGAGAATCATGTTCGGCGCGAGTCCACCCGGCCATTCGAAGATGCGGTGGGTGAGGTCCCAGTACCGCTCGAGCGTTTCGCCCTTGTACGCGAACACCGGCGTGCCGCGCGCGGCGATTGCGGCCGCGGCGTGATCCTGCGTCGAATAGATGTTGCACGACGCCCAGCGGACGTCGGCACCGAGCGCTTGCAGGGTCTCGATCAACACGGCGGTCTGGATCGTCATGTGCAGGCTGCCGGCGATCCGTGCGCCGCGCAGCGGCTGCGATGGCGCGAACTCGTCGCGTATCGACATCAATCCCGGCATTTCCGTCTCGGCGATCGCGATTTCCTTGCGACCCCAATCGGCGAGCGCCAGATCGGCGACTTCGTAGTCTGCGAATTGCCCCGTTTCGTTCACTGCATTCATCAGTCACTCCGTTGATGACGGGCGACGATCGGGGGCTGCGAGGGGAATGACCACCCGTTGGCCGCCGTTTGTCGCGGTTCAACGAGCGCCGTTGCAACGGAACATCCAGGCGAATGTCCCGGCCCCGAGCCTGGCCCGGCGTCGTGCCGGGTTGCAACGCTCCTCGGGGCGTCAGCGCGCATTGTAGCAAATGCGCGCGCGATGCCGATTCAGAGATCGCCGACGGACGAACCCAATATCGATGGAGTCGTCGTGCGCGCCTCGCTCACGAGCAGCGCATTCGCGAGGCTCGACTCCCGCTTGTAGAAGCCGTCGGTGTGAAACGTTTCCTCGAACGCGAAGAACTCGTAATCGAAATGGTGACAAAGCTCGTGGCACAGTGTGCGCAGGAAGCTCTTGAATGCGACAACCTGTCGTTTCTTCGCCGTTCGCATCCAGACGCTGATCGTCGCGCGGCGCCTGCCTTCGACAGGCTCGTACAACCCATGCAGCTCGCCATAGTCGTCGGAAGGCCGCTGCGCCAGCACGCGAATCCTCAAGGGCGGTACACGGCAAACCGTCGTCAACGCGTCGGCGATCCGCTGGCAGGCACGCTGCGCGGCGCGCGCGTCGTCGTTCAGAAGCGCCGTACGGACCGCGCCAACGTCGCTGCCGACCGCGGCGAGCGGCGGCAGTGCGATCGATTCAATCGCATCGCTTGCGCGATAGATCCGCTTTTGTTCAGCCGTCAGCCGGTTGTAGTAAGCGAAGGGCATGGGATCGCTGCGCGGCATCATCGTGCGGACGCAGCAACGCTTGCACAAAGCGATGCTGGCTGCTGGCGGCGTCGATGCGCAAAACGCGGATCCAACAGGGCGACGCGCACACGCCTTGATGATGCAAAAAGGGCCGCGACGCGGCCCTACGGACAAGTCGACCGGGCCCGTCGGGGCCCATGGCGTCAGGCCTTCTTGATCTTCTCCAGCATCTTGAAAAGACCCTTCGGCGCGCCGACGAACATCCGCTTGAATGTCTTCGGCAGGCAGCGGCGCTCGAGCGTGTTGCGGCGGGTGCGGGTGCGTTCGGCCATCTTTGTAGCTCCGTATTCTTGGAAGGTCCGCGAAAGCGCGCGGAAATTGGCGATTATACCGTGCCGCGATGTACGGGTCCCCGCCGTCTGGATTGATTACCGCTGACCGATCCTCGCACCGGTGAACACGCTTGCCGCATCGCGCGGCGCGCTGCGCAGGTATTGTGGCGGCGGGGCAACCGCGGCGCCAAGTTCCGCCGCCGCGTGCCACACCCAGCGCGGATCCCACAGGAATGCGCGCGCCATCGCGACGAGATCCGCATCACCGGACGCGATGATCGCCTGGGCCTGTGCGGGTGTGGTGATGAGGCCCACCGCGATCGTTCGCGCGCCAGCAGTCGCACGACGAATTTCGCGCGATAGATGAACCTGATAGCCTGGACCGAGCGGAATCTTCTGCGCCGGCGAAACGCCGCCGCTCGACGCATCGATCCAGTCAGAGCCGCGCGCGGCGAGACGTCGCGCGAATTCGGTCGATTCCTCGAGCGTCCATCCGCCGTCGACCCAGTCCGTGCACGACAGCCGCACGCCAAGCGGCCGCGCAGCCGGCCACGCCGCGCGAACGGCGTCGAACACTTCGAGCGGGAAGGCGATCCTGCGCTCGAACGATCCTCCATACGCGTCGGTGCGGACGTTTGCGAGCGGCGACAGGAATTCGTGCAGCAGATAGCCGTGCGCCATGTGCAGTTCGAGCGCATCGATACCCGCGCGAGCGGCGCGACGCGCGCTGTCCACGAACGCGTCGCGTATCGCGGCGAGGCCCGCGGCGTCGAGTGCGGCAGGCGGCCGCTCGGTCGGCGCGTGCGGCAATGCCGAAGGCGCCACGGGGATCCAGCCCCCGGCGTCCAGTGGAATGAGCTGGCCGCCTTCCCACGGCACGTGCGACGACCCTTTGCGTCCCGCGTGCGCGAGCTGCATACCGACAATGATTGGCGGACATTGCTTGCGCGCACGTTCGAGCGTGCGCGTCAGCGCTTCTTCACATGCATCGTCGTAGAGGCCGAGGCACCCGGGCGTGATCCGCCCGTCACGGGTAACCGCGGTCGCTTCGATCATGAAAAGACCGGCGCCGGACATCAGCAGCTGGCCCCAATGAATGAAGTGCCAGTCCGTCGCACAACCATCGATCGCCGAGTACTGGCACATCGGCGATACGACGATGCGGTTCGGAAGCTTGAGCTCCCGCAGGCGAAGCGGATCGAACAGACCGGGCCGTCGATCCGCGGCGTGCGCCGGATCAGTCAGCGGCAACGGCGGCTTCGCGCAGGCCCGCGGCCTCGCGCAGCATCTCGACCTTGTCGGTCGCTTCCCACGTGAACTCGGGCTCGTCGCGGCCGAAGTGGCCGTACGCGGCGGTCTTCCGGTATATCGGCCGCAACAGGTCGAGCATCCGGATAATGCCTTTCGGCCGAAGGTCGAAGTGCGCGTTGACGAGCTCGACGATGCGCGCATCCGAGATCCGGCCCGTGCCTTCGGTGTACACGGTCACGTTGATCGGTTTCGCGACACCGATCGCGTACGACAACTGCACCTGGCATTGCTTGGCGAGACCGGCCGCAACGACGTTCTTCGCGACATAGCGCGCCGCGTAAGCGGCCGAGCGATCGACCTTCGACGGGTCCTTGCCGGAGAACGCGCCGCCGCCGTGCGGCGCGGCGCCGCCGTACGTGTCGACGATGATCTTGCGTCCCGTGACACCCGCATCGCCGTGAGGGCCGCCGATTTCGAAGCGGCCCGTCGGGTTCACCATGAAGCGCGTCCCGGAGAGCATATCCTTCGGAAACACGGGCCGCACGATCTCCTCGATCACCGCCTCGGCAAGTTCCTTCTGCCGTTCGTTCATGCTCGGATGATGCTGCGTCGACAGCACGACCGTATCGACGCTCTTCGGCTTGCCGTCGACATAGCGAACGGTCACCTGCGATTTCGCATCGGGCCGCAGCCACGCAAGACGGCCGTCGCGCCGCACTTCGCTTTGCCGCTGCACGAGCCGGTGCGCGTAATAGAGCGGGAACGGCATCAGTGTCGGCGTCTCGTCGCACGCGTAACCGAACATCAACCCCTGGTCGCCGGCACCCTGGTTCAGGTAATCGTCGGAGGCGCGATCGACACCTTGCGCGATGTCCGGCGACTGGCGTCCGTAGCACACCATGACGGCACAACCGTCGGCATCGAAACGCAATGCGGCATCGTTGTAACCGATGCGGCGAATCGTGTCGCGCGCGACGCGTCCGTAGTCGACGTTCGCGCTCGTCGTGATCTCGCCGGCCATGACGACGAGACCGGTCGACACGAGCGTCTCGGCCGCCACGCGACCCGTCGGGTCGTGCTCTAGAATCGCGTCCAGCACCGCATCCGAAATCTGGTCCGCGACCTTGTCGGGATGGCCCTCCGACACCGATTCCGACGTAAACAGGAATTCGCTCATCCAACGCTCCGCAACGGGCACGCCACGGTCGATGCCGCGTCGCGCAAAGACATGAATTCTAACAGACCCCCTTCCGTCGACAGGCTCCGCCGGGGGGCCGCGGAAGGCGATCGACGGTCGGTCGCGATGCCGACCCACGGCGAACGGCCCGCGTGAGCGCGCGCATCGTTCGCGCTGATCGCGCCGCCGTGACGCGTGCTGCACGGACGCTGCGCGACGGCGGCCTCGTCGCGTTCCCAACCGAGACCGTCTACGGTTTGGGCGCCGACGCGGGCAACGCAAAAGCGATCGCGCGGATTTTCGACGCGAAGCGGAGGCCTTCCGACCATCCGCTGATCGTTCACGTCGGCGATATCGACGCCGCGCATCGCTGGGCGACGCTGTCGGCACAAGCGATCGTGCTCGCGAATGCGTTCTGGCCTGGGCCATTGACATTGATCGTGCCCCGCGCCGCGCACGTCGACGACATCGTCACTGGTGGTCAGTCGAGCGTAGGGCTTCGCGTGCCGTCACATCCCGTTGCGCACGCGCTGTTGAAGGAATTCGGCGGCGGCATTGCAGCGCCATCGGCGAACCGGTTCGGCCACGTATCACCGACGACGGCGCGCCATGTCGCCGACGATCTCGGCGATGCCGTCGACCTGATCCTCGACGGTGGCGCATCCGGCATCGGCATCGAGAGCACGATCATTGCCCTGACGACGGATACGCCGATGCTGCTGCGACCGGGCGGCATCGCGGCCGAAGCCATCGAGGCGGCGCTTGGCTGCCCGCTCGCGCAACCCGATTCTTCCGCACCGCGCGCATCGGGAACGCTCGCGTCGCACTATGCGCCGCGAACGCCCGCTCATATGGTCGAGCAGGACGTGCTGCGCGCCGAGCTCGCGCAACTCGAGGCGCGCGACGAATGCGTTGCCGTGCTCGCGCGCACCGCCGAGGCACCCGAAGCGTTCGACGGTGTCTGGCTTATGGCGCCGCGCGACGCCGCTGATTACGCGCGCTTGCTTTATGCGAACCTGCGCGAGCTCGACGACGCCAAAGCCGATGCGATATTGATCGAGAGCGTGCCCGACGGCACGGCGTGGGCGGCGATTCGCGACCGGTTGACGCGCGCGACGACGGGCGTCGACGACGACAGCGACTGAGACAGCTTCGAGGCAAAAGGAACGCCCGGCTTCACCGACGGCGGTCGGTGAATGACGGCATCCACTCTACTTCATCGCTTGCGCGCGACGTACTCCGAGAACATCCCCAACGCGACGTTTCTGGCGGGCGAAGGAAATCCGGCGCGCGCAAGCGATGCGAGAACCGCCTCCGGCGGCACGCAGGCGTCGATGGTGTCCCAGTAGAACTGCATCAGGGACGCGCCGTCGCGGCGCGCGACGCGCGCAACGGCGGGAACGACGCGCGTCATGAACACGCGCAGTGGCCCTGCCACGAGCCGGTTCGCGGGGCGTGTGATCTCGAGAACGCAGGCCGTCCCGCCCGGTACGAGCACGCGCCGCATCTCCGCGAACAACGCATCGATGTCGGCGACGTGACGCAGCGCGAATCCCATGCTGACGAAATCGAAACATTCGTCTCGAAAGGGCAGCCGCTCACCGAGGCCGCGCACGAGCGGATACGCAAGCCGCCGCGCTTCGGCGAGCATTCCTGCACTCGGATCGAGGCCGATCACCGCGCCGCCCAGCGCAAGTGCCTCGCGCGCGACGAGGCCCGTTCCGGTGGCGACATCGAGCAGCCGCATGCGGGGCGCGAGTCCCGCGCGACGCAGCGCGTCTCGCCGGTAGCGGCTTCCGCTGCCCAAGCCGAGCAGACGCTCGACGAAGTCGTAGTCGCGCGCAGTGCGGTCGAAGAGTCCGTCGAGAAAATCGCGGCGGCCGCGCTCGTCAGCGAAGTAACGTGGAAGGTATCGGATCGGACGCTGCATAGGCTACGGATTTGCGACACGCGGTCGGCGTCGCATCGCTCGCAAGCTTCTACATTACAATGCTTCGGCCACTTTCAGAGAAGTGTTGGCGTGAACGAAGATCTTCGAAGCGCTGGTCCCGCGCAGGAATGCGACGTCGTCGTGATCGGCGGCGGACCGGCGGGATCCACGGCGTCGACCTTGCTCGCCGATCGCGGCTATCGCGTCGTGCTGCTCGAGAAGGAAACCCATCCGCGATTCCACATCGGCGAATCGCTGCTGCCCGCAAACCTGCCGTTGTTCGATAAGCTCGGCGTGGCCGACGAGATCCGGGCGATCGGGATGGAGAAGTGGGGTGCGACATTCGTATCGCCGTGGCACGATCGTATTTCGGGATTCGAATTCGCCGACGCCCTCGACCCGTCGATGCCGATGGCCTACCAGGTGCGCCGCTCCGAATTCGACGAGATCCTGTTCCGTCGCGCATCGCGCGCGGTTGCCGACGCGCGCGAGGGCTGTCGCGTGCGCGAGATCGATCTCGGCGGCGCGGATCGCATGCCCGAGGTCACGGCGACCGACGCGCAGGGAACGGCTCGACGCTGGCGCGCGAAGTTCATCGTCGATGCGAGCGGCCGCGATACGTTCATCGGCAGCCGGCTCGAGCTCAAGCGGCGCAATCCCGACCACAACAGCTCGGCGATGTTCGGCCATTTCCGCAATGCGAAGCGTGACGAGGGCAAAGCCGGCGGCAACATCATCATCAGCTGGTTCGAGCACGGCTGGTTCTGGTTCATTCCGCTGAAGGACGGCATCACCAGCGTCGGCGCGGTCGTCTGGCCGTACTACATGAAGGCGCGCGACAAGCCGCTTCGCGCGTACTTCCTCGACACGATCGCGCTGCTTCCGCCTCTCGCCGCGCGACTCGCCGACGCCGAGCTCGTCGCCGAGCCGCAGGCGACCGGCAACTATTCGTACGAGATGCGTGCCTGCCAGGGCGAGAACTTCATCCTGATAGGCGACGCGTATGCGTTCATCGACCCGATGTTCTCCTCCGGCGTGATGCTCGCGATGAACAGCGGCTTCGCGGGCGCGGATGTCGTCGATGCGCGGCTTTCCGCCGACAAGCCGGCGGAGACGAAGGCGCGCGAGCGATTCGACTACGTGATGCGCCGAGGGCCGAAGGAATTCTCGTGGTTCATCTACCGCGTGACGAATCCCATTCTGCGCGAACTGTTCATGTTCCCGAGCGAGCGTGGCGGGATGAAGAAGGCGATCCTTTCGGTGCTCGCGGGCGACCTTTTCGGCAATACCGACATCAGGCCCGGACTGCGCAGATTCCGACTCGTCTACTACCTGTTCTCGCTCGCGCACTTGCGCCGCGCGCTCGCCGGCTGGCGGCGGCGAGCGTTCAACATCCGCGACGATTCCGAAATGCGCCTCACGCGTGGTTGAGCGGTCCGCAACCCATCTCGTCCTCATTCCGAGCTACAACCCCGGTCCAGCCGTGTACGAGACCGTGCGCGGTGCGCGGCAGTTCTGGAATCCGGTGTGGGTCGTCGTCGATGGCAGCACGGATGGAACCGCGGACGTTCTGCGCGGACTCGCGAAAACCGATTCGGGCTTGCGCGTGCTGACGCTTCCGCAGAACCAGGGCAAGGGCGCAGCAGTCCTGCACGGCATCCGCGCCGCTGCGGCCGATGGCTACACGCACGCGCTGACAATGGACTCCGATGCGCAGCATCCCGCGGCGAGCATTCCCGAGTTCATGGCGCGCTCGATGGCGGCGCGGGGCTCGCTGATTCTCGGCGATCCGGTATTCGATGCGAGCGCACCGCGAATCCGCGTGATGGGGCGCAAGCTATCCAACGGGTTCGCCAACCTCGAAACCGCGGGAGGTATCGGGGACTCGCTGTTTGGTTTTCGTGTGTATCCGATCGCCGATCTTGCCGCGGTGATGCGCGATTCGCCCTGGATGCGACGCTTTGACTTCGACCCCGAGGCCGCGGTACGGCTGGTGTGGCGTGGCCTCCCACCGGTCAACGTTCGCGCGCCGGTCCGATACCTGAAACGCGAGGAGGGGGGCGTCTCGCACTTCAACTACTATCGCGACAACGCACTCCTCACGTGGATGCACACGAGACTCGTCCTCGAGTCCCTGCTGCGGTTGCCGATTCTGCTATTGCGCAAGGCTATGCCATCCCGCCGTTGACCGGCAGGATCTGTCCGGTGATGTAGCTCGCCGCGTCCGACGCGAGGAAACCCACCGCGTCGGCGACCTCGACTGCGGTCCCGGCGCGCTGCAGCGGCACCAGTCGCGCGATGGCACCGGCATCGAAGGCGCCTGCGCTCATCGCGGTGTCGATCAGGCCCGGCGAGACGCAATTGACGGTGATGCCCCGGCTGCCCAGCTCGCGCGCGAGCGACCGGCTGATCGCGTGCAGCGCACCCTTCGCCGCCGCGTAGTTCGTCTGGCCGCGATTGCCGATCTGTGCGGTCACCGACGTGATGCTGATGATGCGTCCCCAGCGCGTGCGGATCATTGGCAGTGACAGCGGATGGGTCACGTTGTAGAAGCCGTCGATCGCAACGGCGATCACGCGCGACCACTGTTCGCGCTGCATACCCGGGAAGGCAGCGTCGTCGTGCACGCCAGCGTTGTTCACGAGCACCTGGATCGGTCCCGCCTCGAGCACCAGTTCGAGCGCCGCGAGGGATGCCTTCGCATCGACAACGTCGAACGCCACTGCGCTGCCGCCGATGTCGGCCGCGAGTCGGCGGGCCGATTCGAGATTGCCATTGGCGTGCACGACTACCTCGAGGCCGTCGGTCGCGAGACGCCGGCAGATCGCCGAGCCGATCGCGCCGCTGCCGCCGGTGACGAGCGCGCGCTTCCTCACCGCGGGAACGCCACCGCAACACGTCCCTCGACGAGCAGGCGGCCCGCTGCCGCCACTTCGAATCGATACAGGACGCCGTCGTCGTTCCCGCCGAGGCGCTCGGCGAACACATCGAGGTCGCCCGGTACGTCATCCAGGCGGCGCACATGCATGACTACGGAGCGGACGCTGGCGAGCAAGCCAGCGCCCGGTGACTCTCGCGACGCGAGCGCGCCGTGCGCCGCGGCCGCCTGCGCGCCGTACTCGATGCCGCAGACGGCTGGCAGCTCACCGCAGCGGCGCAACGGATGATCGATCGTGCGATGGTTGCGAGCGATGGCGCAAACGCTCGACGCGTCCCACGCGACGATTCCGTCGAGCAGATTCATCCCGTCCTGGTGTGGCAGGTTCGCGAGCAGCCACGTCCGGTCGACCGGCGCGCGCATCATGACCGGCGCAACGTCAGGGAAAGGCCTTCGAGATAGTCGAGCGTTGCCTCGCCGTTTCGTTCCTGGGCCAAAAGACGCAAGAGCGGCAGCGAGCGTGCGGCGGGGATCGCTCGTCGCAACCGCTCGAGCTGCGGATCGTCGAGAACATCAGCCACGCCGGCCCCGGTCTCGAGCGTGATCGTTGCGCCGCGCGTCGCCGCCCGCGTCGATGCGAGCGCAAGCGCCACCGCGAAGGCATCGGGAATCGGACGCGTTGCGTTCAACGGCTCCGGATAAGGGGCGTCGTACGCAATGATCAGCACCGCCTCGTCGGGGCAGGCAGCGATTCGAGACATTGCCTCGACGACGCCGGCCCCGAAGCTCGCATCGAATGCGGCGAGACTGTCGGCGGAGCGCCGCGAGCCGGTCGCGATACCCCAATAGCCGGCGGGAGCGTTGTGCACGGAGTTATGGAAGCGCGTCGGCGAGATCAGGCGATCGTTGGATGCGAGCATCTCGCAGATCGCATGCACGTTCTCGCCGTCGCCGGTGGACGACGTGAACACGGCGCCCATGTCGCGTGGCTCGCGGCCCGCCGCAGCCACCGCTTCGAGTCCGGCCGCGAGCGCGATGCGCACGCACTTGCCTGCCCGTCGGCGCTCGACGGCGGGGAGCGCTTCGGGCGCCGGGATGCTCGTCGGGGATGGCGCGTACGCAGCGCGCCCGCAGAGCACGTCGCGCGCCCGCGGCCAGCCCGCCAGTCCGGGCCCGATGAGTCCAACACCTTCCACGCGCGCCGCAAGGCTCATCGATCGATCCCGTCGACGCGACCAAAAACCAGGCTGCAGTTCGAGCCACCGAAACCGAACGAATTGCTGAGGACGCGCGCGATGTTGCGCGCGCTCCCGTGCACTTCGTAGCGCGCACGCAGCGCCGGGTCGACGGTCCGCGTGCCGGCGCTGCCGGGAACGCGCCCCTCCTCGATGGCGATCACCGACACGATCGCCTCGACGGCGCCGGCGGCGCCGAGCGTGTGGCCCGTCATGCCCTTGGTCGAATTGACCGGCACCGCGTCACCGAAGAGTGCATGCACGGCAATGTCCTCCGCAGCATCATTGCTTGGCGTGCCGGTGCCATGCAGATTCACGTAGTCGATCGTCTCCGGCACGAGGCCCGCGGAAGCGAGCGCGACCTCCATCGACCGGCGCGCGCCCGCGCCCTCGGGATGAGGGGCCGACATGTGATGTGCGTCGCTCGATTCGCCGGCACCGAGTAGCGCGATCGATCCCTCGCGAGGCGCGCGCTCGAGCAGGAAGAACGCTGCGGACTCGCCGATCGAGATGCCGTCGCGCTCGATGTCGTAAGGCCGGCACGGCGCGCGGGACAGCAACTGCAGCGAATCGAAGCCGCACAGCGTCGTGAGGCAGAGCGTGTCGACGCCACCCACCACCGCCATGTCGATCATGTCCGCTTCGAGCATGCGAGCCGCCGAGGCGAACGCCTTGGCGCTCGACGAGCACGCGGTGGAGATCGCCGCGCAAGGGCCGGCGAGTGCCAAGCGTGCCCGCACGTATTCGGCCGCGGAGTACGTGTTGTGCGTGCGGCGATAGTCGAAATCGGGCGGCAGCGCACCGCTCGCCGGATCCCGGCGTCGATAAGCGAGCTCGGTCTGCAGGATGCCGGCTGTGCTCGTGCCGATGAACACACCCGCACGTCGGGCCCCGTGGCGCGCGGCGGATTGCGCCACCGCGGCGGAGAATCCGTCCTGCGCAAGGGCAAGTTCCGACGCGCGATTGTTACGACAATCGAAACGCGCGAGCGCGTGAGGCAACGTGATGTCATCGAGACCGGCAATCTCGCCGACCCACGTTTCAAGATCGACCGCGCCGAAGTGGCACGGAGCAAGCCCGCTCGCCGCCGCACGAAAGGCCGCGCGTGTCGGCGCGAGCCCGTGCCCGAGACAGCTCGTCATCGTATAGGCCGAAAGCAGAACGGGCTTCACGTCGTGAGCTGGCCGAACGCGAATCGACGCGCGAAACGATCGTCCGGCTCGCCTCGCGCACCCGCGTCTGCGTCGGGCAACCGGCAACACGCGTCGCTCACGGACTCACGGCCTCATGCAGCGCGACCGGTCGAAGCCCGAGCAATTGGATACGGTCGAGCAGGCGCGGCAGCACGTCGAGCACGACCGGCGTGCCGGAGGCCGTGCGCGCCGCGTTGCCGTCGTGCAGAAGCAGGATGTCTCCAGCGGTGAGGCCGCGGAACAGCGATGCTGCCACCTTGTCCGCATCGCGCCTGCGCGTATCGAATCCACGCCGCGTCCAGCTGACGAGCCGCAACTCCATCGCGTGCAGCACGTAATCGAGCAGCGGATTGCGCAGCCCGGCGGGCGGGCGGAAGAAGCGCGGCGGCCTGCCGCCGAGTTCGGCAAGCATCGCCTGAGCGGTCGCGATCTCGTTGCGAATTCCGCGCGGGCCGAGCATCGCGAACATCGGCAGGTGACGCCGCGAATGATTCTCGACGGCGTGACCGCGGCGCGCGATCTCCCGACAGAGTGCCGGATTGCGCACGGCGGCGTCTGCGATGCAGAAGAACGTGGCGCGCACGCCGCGCGCATCGAGGATATCGAGGACGCTCGGCGTCACATCGGGATCGGGCCCGTCGTCGAACGTGAGCGCGACTTCCATACGCGCGGCTGCTGCGTCGGACAGACGCGCGAGATTGGGGCCGAGCATCGCGCTGCGCGGCGCCAGTCCCGCGAGCCCGAGCACGGACTGATTCGCCGCGATCGCCGCGGCGGCCCAAGTCCATGCCTCGGGCGCGACGACGAGACCTGCGAGCGCCGTTACGTGCAAGCCGAGGGAGCCCGCGATGAACGGCGTCGGCCGCCACCGCAAGTCGGCGGCCGGCAGATCGAGGTCGACCTCTACCGAAGCGCCGACTTGGTGTTGCACAGGAATTCTCTCCACAGCGCACGCCACGCGTCCCAATCGTGGCCGCCGGGAAGCTCGCGAACCCGTTCGGGCGCCACCGCTTCCGCCATCTGTCGCTGGCCGGGCGCGAAGCGGTCGTCCGAAGCGAAGTAGCAGTGGACACGCGGACGCCCATCGCGGCTTTGCAAGAGCCAGGACCACGCCTCGCGCTCGAGATCGCCCCCCGGGGGAATCGCGGGTTTCCAACGTTCGATTCCGCCTGCGTCCTGCATTTCGCGCAGCACCGGCCGCGTCGCCGGATACGGCGAGATCAGCAGGATGCCTTCGATCTCGCTCGCATGGCGCGCGGCGTAACAAAGCGCCGCAAGACCGCCGAGCGAAATGCCGACGAGCCAGATACGCGCGCGGCCGCGTTCGTGCGCGGGGACGATCACCGCTTCGCGAATGCGATCGACAACCGAGCCGTCGGCGAACCAGCTCGCGCGCATTTCCGCCATCACGAGTTCCGCAGCGATGCCGTGGTCGTGCACCGCCGCGCTGAAGCCCTCGCGAACGAAGTCTTCGGGCTCGCTGAACGTCCCCGAAAGCAGCGCGAGCATCGGCGCGCTACGCGACGGGTCCGCCTGGACGATCGTTCGCACGATCGGATGTTACCAACATTGCCGCGAATACGAGGGCGCAGAGCGCGCCGAGTGCGGCGGTCCCTCCGATTGAATTCAGCACCGGGATCGACGATAGCGACAGGATGCCGAAGCTCGCCACCGTGCTGACGTTCGCGAGCGCCAGCGAAGTGAGCGTGCGTGCGGCCGAAGCGTCGCGGACGTGCGCCATCCGGTCGAAGAAAAGCGCGTAGTTGGAGCCAATGGCAACGACGAGCAGCAGGCCGATAAGATGAAGCAGCGAGAGGCGCGTTCCCATCAGCGCGTGCATTCCCGCGACAACGAGCACCGCCGCCGCCAGCGGAGCGAGAACTCGCGCGACGCGGGCAGGTGAGCGAAGCGCTAAAAGCAGCAGCACGACGATCGCCGCCGCTCCGACGGCGGACATGATCTGCGCCCGCTCGAGGTACCCCGCGTAGAGCCGATCCACCTCGGTCCTGACGTCGAGCAGCACTGCGTTGCCTGCGTCGTGTACGGCGTAGCGCACTGCCGCGGCGTCGATCGTCCCGCCGATCGGCGAACGCAGTCCAATGAGCGCGGTCCATTGTCCGGAGCTCGTCGGGAACAGCAGGCCGTCGAGCGCGTGATCGATGGCGGTGCCTTTGAACGTATCGCGCGTGACGGGCGGCGCAACGCGTGCCACCGCAACATCCGCTATGAAGGGCTCGACCTTGTCGGGCCGTAACGGCGTTTGCGCGAGCG
>DASSVX010000288.1:0-2068 GCA_035705655.1 Casimicrobiaceae bacterium | reverse complement strand
GGGGGATCATACCGGCGCCCGCATGGCCGCCGGACCGTGCACGAAAACGGCGCGAGGAACTCGCGCCGCTCGTTGGTCATTGCTGCGTTCGTCGATCAGTCACGATCCCAATGGCCGTGCTCCCGACGCCAGTGACCGCGGTGCTCGGCCCAGCGGTCGGGAACCCAGTGACGACCATGCCGTGCGTGCACGCGATGCCCGTTCACCCAGACGTAATGACGACCGTTCCAGTTCCAGTAACCGGGAATCCAGACCCAGCCGGGCTGAACGACCGGCACCGCTTCGTAACGGGGCGGCGGCGGCGCTACGCGAACGTAGATGTCGGCCGACGCGACCGCCGGTGTCAACGTCGCGCCGGTTCCGGCGGCCATCAGGAGCGCAAGCAATGTCTTCCTCGCATTCATCGATCGAGCCTCACTTCAACGATTACGGCTCCAACGATCGCATGACGCGCGCGAGCGCTGGATCGGCCCTGGGACGATGGTGCTGTAGGACTCGGCGAACGATGCTGTAGGATCGCATCTGCCGTTCATCCATTGCATTCATGGACCTTCCGCCGGCCCTTCGCAGCATCCGCGACTTCTATTTCAAGGACGCGCTCGCCGCGCCGGCGGACGTCACGCACGTCCATCGGCCGGGCCTCGTCCGCGACTACCCGCCTTTCTCGCTCGAGCAACTGCGCCGGCACCTCGACGATCCCCGACTCGACCTCAATTACCTCAACCTGTTTCAGCAAGGGAAGACGGTCGACCTCGCCGATGCGCGGCTGTACAAGGTCGTGCAGCGCCGCAAGATCGCGTTCGTCGACCGGCGCGTGCTGCAGCGCCATCTCGCAAGCGGCGCCGCGTGCGTCCTCGAAGGCCTCGACATCCTCGAGCCGCAGATCAACCTGCTCGCGTCGGTGCTGGATCGTGGCCACACGGCCACGTTCTGCAACGCGACCGCGTTCTTCTCGCAAAAGGGCAACGAGGCGTATCGCGGACATGTCGACACCGACGACGTGCTCGTGATTCACGTCGCCGGCGAAAAGCGCTGGCGCCTGCATCGGCGGCAGAAGCCGCGCCGGACGCAGCTCAACGAGCTGACGGAATCGCAAATGGGCGCGCCCGATGCCGAGGTCGTCATGCGGCCCGGCGACGTGATGTTCCTGCGCAGCTACACGCCGCATCGCGTCGAGACGCTGTCCGAATGCTCGCTGCACGTGTCGTTCGACCTCTGCGATCGCCAGCCGAGCATCGAGATGGCGCTGCAACTGCTGCTCGCGCACTACGACCGCGACTCGGCGCTGCCGCTCACGCCGACCGGGCGCACGCTCGACAAGCTTTTCGAGCATGCACAGGGTGACGCGTACGCGGCAGATCTCGACGCGATGCTCGCGCGCGACAAGGCCGGACATGCCGAATTCCGGCGCATCCTGGATGCGCGTGTCACGCATCTCGACCGCTTTGTCGAAGAGGAGCGGCGACACGATCTGCGGTCGGCCGCGCGATAACGCGCTCGCAGGATCCATTGCATGCCAACCGGCATGCCCCACGGTCTACGCGTGATCGGCGGCGAGCGCCGCGGCCACGATCGGTTTCGCCCAGCCGGGCGTTCCCGACAGGTCGTCCGGCGCGACGACGAATTGTCCACCCGCCGGCTCCGGTCGAAACCCCCGCGGTCGCACCGGGTCTTATCGCGATGGCTTCGAACTCGGCGGCCGGTTATGCCGCGAGCGAGCTGTCCCGAGGCGACGTCGATGCGCTGCAGGGACCGGTCGTCCTCGATTTCGGCACGCCGTGGTGCGGCGTCTGCCGACGCACGGCGCCGCTCGTCGATGACGCGCTCGCGCGCCACCCGGACGTGCGCCACCTGCGCATCGAGGACGGGCCGGGCCGCCGGCTCGGTCGGTCGTTTCGGGTGAAGCTCTGGCCCACGCTCGTTTTCCTCCGCGACGGCGGCGAAGTCGACCGGCTCGTCCGGCCGCACGAAGCGGAGGCGATCGACAGGGCTCTCGCGCGGATCGATCCGCGTTGATTGCGCGCTTGGGAACAACGGGCGAAATCGTTCGCGGCGCTGTCGATCCGGC
>DASSVX010000287.1:0-30666 GCA_035705655.1 Casimicrobiaceae bacterium | reverse complement strand
GATCGCGTCCCACTCGTCGGCGGGCGGCTGCCAGGCAAAGTCGGCGTCGCCGTGCGCAATGAACGTCTCGTAATCCGATTCGCCAATGAGATCGCCGCCGGGGCCGAGCGCATCGACGACGTCGATCACCAGCGGCTTCGTGCGCAGCCGCGCAAGCGCTGCACCGATCGCCGGGGCGAACTCGGTGTCGGTGATCAGCACCTTCGCCTCGCCATGCTCGAGCATGAACGCGAGCGCCTCCGCGTCGAGCCGTGTGTTGAGCGTGTTGAGGACGCCGCCGGTCATCGGCACGCCGAAATGGCATTCGATCATTTCGGGCGTGTTCGAGAGCATGGCCGCCACCGTGTCGCCGACGCCGACGCCGCGGTGCGCGAGGGCCGATGCGAGCCGCCGCGCGCGGGCGTACGTCCCGGCCCACGTGTATCGTCGAGGCCCGTGCACGACCGCCGTGCGATGCGGCCAGATGGCGGCGGTGCGTGCGATGAACGACAATGGCGTGAGCGGCGCGAAGTTCGCCGGGCGGCGGTCGAGATGCGTTTCGTACATTCGCTGCGTCGACATGTGCGCGCCTGTCGTGGTGCCGGTCGTGACCGCATCGTAGCAAAATCGACGCCGGGGCAGGCGCTTGCCGGGGCGCCGCCGTTCGGCTAGTGTCGGCCGGAGCGCCGCGCGCATCGGGCGGCGACACGAAAACCGCAGTTCGCAAACCAGGAACGCTCATGGGCCATCGGCTCTCCCGCATCGTCACGCGCACCGGCGACAGCGGCACCACGGGACTCGGCGACGGCTCCCGTGTCGCGAAGGACAGCCCGCGCATCGAAGCGATCGGCGCGGTCGACGAGCTCAACAGCACGATCGGCGTGGCGCTGGCCGAGTCGCTGCCGGCGGACGTGCACGCCTTGCTCACCGACATCCAGCACGACCTTTTCGATCTTGGCGGCGAATTGTCGATTCCCGGCCACGCGGCCGTGACGCCGGCGCATATCGCGCGCATCGAGGCGGCTGTCGAGCATTACAACGCGAATCTGCCGATGCTGAAGGAATTCATCCTGCCGGGCGGCACGCGCGCCGCGGCGCTCGCGCACGTCGCGCGGACGGTGTGCCGGCGCGCCGAACGCACGCTGATTGCGCTTGCGGCCGGCGACAGCGTCTCGACGTCGAGCCGCATCTACCTGAACCGGCTGTCAGATCTCTTGTTCGTGCTCGCGCGCGTGCTGAATCGCGCGGCCGGCGCGCCGGATGTGCTGTGGCAAAAGGACCGCATGCGCGGCGCGAACGCATGACGGGTGTCGACCCGCAACCCGGCCCAAACGCGCGAAGCGAGAAGCTCGCCGCCCTGCTGGCGCGCATCGCCCTGGGGGACCAGCGCGCATTCGCCGAGCTGTACGGTCTTGCGAGCGCGCATCTGTATGCGGTCGCCGTCCGTATCATGCGCGATGGGCCCATCGCCGAGGAAATGCTGCAGGAAGCGTTCGTGAGCGTGTGGCACCACGCGGGCACGTACGACGCCGCGAAAAGCCAGCCGCTGACCTGGCTCACGTCGATCGTGCGCAACCGCTGCCTCGACTGGCTGCGCCGGCGCGAAGTGGACACCGAGACGCTGACGCCGCGCGACGACGACGATTCGCCTGCCTGGGAGCCGCCGTCGGACGGGCCGACCCCGGTCGATCTGCTGCTCGCCGCGGCCGACGCGCGCGCGCTTCGCGGTTGCATCGACGGGCTCGAACCGGGGCCGCGACAGGCGATCGCGCTCGCTTTCTTCCGCGGACTGTCGCATCGCGAACTGGCCGCGCATCTGCGCGAGCCGCTCGGCACGGTCAAGTCGTGGGTGCGCCGGGGTCTCGCCACGCTGCGCCGCTGCCTCGATGCGGCGGGAGCGGCCGAATGAACCTGTCGCGCTCCGACCGGCGCGAGCGGCTCGACCGGCTCGCGGCGGAGTTCGCGCTTGGCACGTCACCGCCGCGCGTGCGCCGGCGTCTCATCGCGATTTCGCGGCGCGATCGCGTCGTCGCCGCTGCGCTGTCCGAATGGGAACGCCGCGTGGCGGTGCTCGCCGACCAGGTGCCGCCGGTGACGCCCCCGCCGCGCGCGTGGCGCAACATCGTCGCGCGGCTCGGGCTCGATCCCGAGGGCACATCGAAGCGCGAGACCGCGTGGTGGCAGCGCCTCGCATTCTGGCGCACGCTCGCCATCGCGAGTCTCGCCGGGGTGATCGCGATCGGCATCGGCGAGTGGCGGCGCGCACCGGTCATCGTTCCGGCCCCGCTCGTCGTCGTGCTGTCGGATGCCGATGCGAAGGTGGGGCTGATTGCCACGGCCACGCGCGGCGAGCGCTACCTGACGCTGAAGACGGTGAGCAACGCCAAGCCTGGACCCGACAAGGCGTACGAGCTATGGGCGCTGCCGCAGTCCGGTGCACCCCACGCGCTCGGCGTCATTCCCGCGGGCGACGTCGTCCGCGTGCCGCTCGACAATCCGGTCGACGAGACGCTTTCCAACGTCTCCACGCTCGCGGTCAGCCTCGAGCCGCCGGGCGGATCGCCCACCGGCAAGCCCACCGGGCCGGTGCTCTATTCGGGACGCATCGAGCGCATGTACTGACGCAGGCGTACGTTACTTCCGTTTGAGCGAATAGCCGTCCGGCGTGTCCTCGACGTCGAATCCGGCCTCCTGCAGCGCCGCCCGCAGACGATCGGCCTCGGCCCAGTTGCGCGCCTTGCGTGCATCGGCGCGCGCCTCGCCGAGTGCTGCGATCGCCGCGGGGATCGGATCCTCCGCCGGCTGCCACTGTGCAAGTCCGAGACCGAAGACGTCGTCGAAGCGCGCAAGCGCTGCGCGCTTCACCGCCAAACGCAAGTCGCCGCGCAGCGTCTCCCATGCCAGCGCCAGCGCGCGCGGCGCGTTGAGATCGTCGTTCACGAGCGCGGTAAAACGATCGAGCAGATCTTGCGGAATCGTTGCGGCGGCGTCGAACGGCAGCGCGTGGAACGCGCTTCGCATCCGTGCAAGCCCGGTCGCCGCCGCGTCGAGCGCTTCCCAGGTGAAATTGAGCTGCGTGCGGTAATGGCCGGTCAGGCACAGGTAGCGAAACGCGAGCGGGTCGTAGCCGCGTTCGACCAGCGCGGCGATGCGCAGGAACTCGCCGGCCGATTTCGCCATCTTCGCGTCGTTCGCGAGCAGGAAGTAGCCGTGCATCCAGAAGTTGGCGAGACGCGTGCCGGCGCGCGCTTCGGTCTGCGCGATCTCGTTCGTGTGGTGCACCGGAATGTGATCCTCGCCGCCGCAGTGGATATCGAACCAGTCGCCGAGGTAGCGCTGCGCCATCGCCGAGCACTCGATATGCCATCCGGGAAAGCCTTTTCCCCACGGGCTGTCCCATTCCATCTGGCGCGTGCTGTCCGCCGGCGAGAATTTCCATAGCGCGAAATCGGTGGCGTGGCGCTTCTCGCCGACGTCCACGCGCCTGCCGGCCTGGAGGCCTGCGCGGTCGAGGCGCGCAAGATAGCCGTAGTCGGCCTGGCGGCTCGTGTCGAAATAGATGCCGTCCGACGTGCGATAGGTGTACCCGCGCTGCTCGAGATCGGCGATGAACGCGATCTGCTCGGCAATGTGGTCGGTGGCACGCGACAGCACGTCGGCTGGAAGGATGTTGAGCGCGCGGAGGTCGTCGACGAACGCCTGCGTGTAGAGCGCAGCGATCTCCCACGCGCTCCTCCCCGTGCGCCGTGCGCCCTTCTCCATCTTGTCCTCGCCGGTGTCGGCGTCGGAGGTGAGATGGCCGACGTCGGTGATGTTCATCACGTGGCGAACGCGATAGCCGTTCCATCGGAGGACGCGCTTCAGCAGGTCCTCGAAGAGGAACGTCCGGTAGTTGCCGATGTGCTGATAGTCGTAGACGGTGGGACCGCATGTATAGAGGCCAACGGGACGACCCGGATCGAGCGGACTGAATTCGCGCAGGCTCCGCGCGTAGTTGTCGTAGAGGGCAAGACTTGCCATAGCGACGCTAGAGTTGCCGCACCATGATGAAATCCTCCATCACGTAGCCGTTGCCGATCGGAAAGTCGCCGCGTTCGGTGATCGCGAAGCCGCATCGCTCGTACGCGCGGATCGATCCGGCGTTGCCGCGGTTCACGTTGAGCGTCACCGCACGGCAAGCGGCGGCACGCGCTTCCGTGATCACATGGTCGATCAGCGCGCGTCCGATTCCCGTGCCGTGGTGCTCGGGCAGCACGTACAGCTTGTCGAGCTTCATGGTACCGGGCGGCTCGAGCGGATACCAGCCGACGAATCCAACGGCCGTCTCGGCGTGCATCGCGAGGGCGAGTCCCGCGCCGTCGCGGGTCAGGTAATCGGTCAGCGCTTCGCGGCTATAGCCTCGCGCGAGCATGTAATCGATCTGCGCGACGGGAAGGATGCCCGGGTAGTGCCGGTGCCAGATCTCGTGCGCGAGTCGCGCGACGAGCGGCAGGTCCGCCGCGCGGGCGGCGGCGATAGCGACGGAGAGCGCGGGCAATTCGGTCAGCGGCGCGGCATGTGCGCGCATCGATGCGCAGGGCGGCGACTTTAGCACGCCGAGTGTTGTAAATATTTCCTGAATCGGAAAAAGCCGGGCCGCGCAGCACGTCGCCGCACACCGGCGGAGGACGACATTGCCTTTGCGAATCAACGCCGGCGCGCTGGGAGTGTGACCTGGCACGCGTGATGCACGACCGTGCAATCGATTACATCGCTGAACGCGTCGCGTACGCCGCGATCCGCCGGGCATTGCCATTCCTGGAAACCATCATCGGCACGTCGAACGCCGCGCGCAGCATCGGCGCATCGCGCTCGTCGCGGCACCGCCCGCGGTGAGCGCCGATGGCGCAGGTCTTCCAGCCACGTCTCGTCCTGGCCCTCAAGCTCGGCTTGCTCGCCGTGCTCGGGATGGTGTTCGCCGCGCTGCTCGCGTGGCGAATCCTGATCGCACCGCACCCGGCGATCGGCACGCCGGTCGAGCAGGTCGTTGCCTTCAGCCACAAGCATCACGTCGGCGACGACGGCATCGATTGCCGCTATTGCCACACGTCGGTCGAGCAATCGGCGTTTGCGGGAATCCCGCCCACGCACACGTGCATGACCTGCCATTCGCAGCTTTTCACGCAGGCGCCGATCCTCGCCCCGGTCGTGCAAAGTCTCGCGAGCGGACGGCCGCTTGTCTGGAATCGCGTTCACGATCTGCCGGGCTTCGTCTATTTCAATCACGGGATCCACATCGCGAAGGGTGTCGGCTGCGCGACCTGCCACGGACCCATCGACCGGATGCCGCTCACGTGGCGCGTCGCGCCGCTGCAAATGCAATGGTGCCTCGACTGCCATCGCACGCCCGAGAAATACCTGCGGCCCGTCGAGCACGTGTTCGACATGGACTGGAAGCCGGCCGAGGATCAGATGGCGCTCGGAACCCGCCTCGTCGCCGCGTATCACATCCACAAATCCACGCTGACCGATTGCTCGACGTGCCATCGATGACGCACGCGCAGGAGCAACGACGGTGATGTGGCGAAGCCTCGACGAGCTCACGGACGGCGACGCCATCGCGGAACGCCTGGCGCACGAGCACCCGTCGTGGGGCGCCCTCTACCGCGTCGACCGGCGCGAATTCCTGAAGCTGATGTCGGCGTCGCTGGCGCTCGCCGGTCTCGCAGGGTGCACGCGCGAACCGCAGGAAAGGATCCTGCCGTACGTGAACGCGCCGCTGGGGCAGGTGGCAGGCGAACCGCGCTTCTACGCCACCGCCAATGCCGTGGGCGGCTTCGCAATGGGCGTGCTCGTCGAGAGCACCATGGGCCGGCCGACGAAGGTCGAGGGCAATCCGCTGCATCCGGCAAGCCTCGGCAGCACCGACGTCTTCGCGCAGGCGTCCGTGCTCGATCTCTGGGATCCCGATCGATCGCAGACGGTGACACACCGCGGCGTGGTCAGCACGTGGGATGGGTTTGCCGCAGCGCTTGCGCGCCGCCTGCGCGACCTCGGAGCGCGGCAAGGCGACGGACTTCGCATCCTCACCGAGACCGTCACGTCGCCGACACTCGCCGCGCAACTGCAGGCGCTGCTCGCGCGTTATCCGAGGGCGCAATGGCACCAGTACGAGCCGGTCAACCGCGACAATGCCTACGACGGCGCGCGCCTCGCGTTCGGCACGCCGCTCGACGTCCGCCATCGTTTCGACCGCGCGGCGGTGGTGCTCTCTCTCGACGCCGATTTCCTCGGCACCGGTCCTGACCGCGTGCGCGCGGCGCGCGACTTCGTCAGCCACCATGCGACGCACGGCGCCATCGGCGAGTCGAACCGGCTCTACGCGATCGCGGCCACGCCGAGCCTCACGAGTGCCTACGCCGATCACGCGCTGGCGCTGCGCGGGGGCCGCATCGAAGCGGCCGCACGCTGGATTGCGAAACGCCTCGGCGTGCCGGGGGCCGCGGGCGACAGCGTCGCCGGGGCTCCCGACGCATGGCTCGCCGCGTGCGCGCACGATCTCGATACGCATCGCGGCGCATCGCTCGTCGTCGCCGGCGAGCGCCAGCCGCCGCAGGTGCACGCCTTGGCGCACGCGATGAACGCGTACCTCGGCAACGCCGGCGTCACCGTGAGCCATGCCGAGCCCGCGGTCGCCAACCCGGTCAATCAGCTGCAGTCGCTTGCAGCGCTTGTCGCCGATATCGGTGCGCATCGCGTCGACACGCTCGTGATCGTCGGCGGCAATCCGGTCTACGACGCGCCGCGCGAGCTGCGCTTCGCCGAAAATCTCGGCAACGTCGCGATGGGCGTGCGCCTCGGGCTCCACGAGGACGAGACGTCGGCGCACTGCGAATGGCATCTTCCGGCGGCGCACTTCCTCGAAGCGTGGTCCGATGCGCGTGCGTACGACGGCACGGTGACGATCATCCAGCCGCTGATCGCGCCGCTCTACGATGGACGTTCGGCGCACGAGGTCGTGTCGATGCTCGCCGACGGCACGCCGCGCGTGGGCTACGCGATCGTGCGCGAGTTCTGGCAGCCGAAGCTCGGTCCCGATCCCGACATCGCCTGGCAGACCGCGCTCCGCAACGGTGTCGTCGCCGGCAGCGCATTGCCCGAACGCAGCGTCGCGCTGCGCAGTGAAGCGCTCGCCGGCACGACCGCGCAGGCGGCACCGAACGCCGGCGAAGGTTCGCTCGACCTGCAGTTCGTGCCCGACGCGTCCGTGCACGATGGCCGTTACGCGAACAATCCCTGGCTGCAGGAGCTGCCGCGGCCGCTCACGAAGATCACCTGGGACAACGCGGTGCTGGTGGCCCCCGCACTCGCCGCGCGCCTCGGCCTTGCCAACGACGACGTCGTCGAGCTTCGCCGCGCCGGTGCAAGCGTCAGCGGACCCGTGTGGGTCCTGCCCGGTCATCCGGAGGACGCCGTGACGGTCAGCCTGGGCTACGGCCGCAGCCGCGCCGGCCGCGTCGGCGACGCTCACGGCTTCGATGCGTACGCGCTGCGCAGCGCCGACGCCGCGTGGTTCGCAGCCGGCCTCTCGCTACGCAAGACCGGCCGCCGCTACAAGCTCGCAACGACGCAGCACCATCATTCGATGGAAGGCCGCGACATCGTGCGCGTCGCGACGCTCGCCGATTTCCGGCGCGACCCGCGCGCCGCGGGCGCGCCGCAGCGCCCGAACGGGACGCTCTACGAGCCGTTTGCCTACGACGGCTACAAGTGGGGGATGACGATCGATCTCGGCGCCTGCATCGGCTGCAACGCCTGCACGATCGCCTGCCAGGCGGAGAACAACATTCCGACCGTCGGCAAGGCGCAGGTCGAGCTCGGCCGCGAGATGCACTGGATCCGCGTCGACCGTTATTACGACGGCGCGCCGAATGCGCCGCGCACGCACTTCCAGCCGGTGCCGTGCATGCAGTGCCAGCGCGCCCCGTGCGAGCTCGTGTGCCCCGTGGAGGCCTCGGTGCACGACTCCGAAGGCATCAACGTGCAGGTCTACAACCGCTGCGTCGGCACGCGATTCTGCTCGAACAACTGCCCATACAAGGTGCGCCGGTTCAACTTCCTGCAATACAGCGACGAGCACACCGAGAGCCTCAAGGGCCAGCGCAATCCGGAGGTCACCGTGCGCATGCGCGGCGTGATGGAGAAATGCAACTACTGCCTGCAGCGCATCGCGAACGGTCGCATCGAGGCGGACAAGCAGGACCGGCGCATCCGCGACGGCGAGGTGGTGACCGCGTGCCAGGCGGCATGCCCGACGCAGGCGATCACGTTCGGCGACCTCAACGATCCGGCGAGCGCGGTGAATGCGCGCAAGTCGTCGCCGCTCGATTACGCGCTCCTCGCCGAGCTCAACACCGAGCCGCGGACGAGCTATCTCGCGAAGCTGCGTAATCCCAACCCCGACCTCGGCGAGTCCTGACGTGCCACCCGCCATCACCGCCACCGGCAACGGCATGGACGAGTCGCGCCTCGAGGTGCTCCACGGCAGGTATTCGTACGCGAGCATTTCCGACAAGATCAGCGACATCGTCCTGACGCGCCCGACGCATTGGGGCTTCTACGCCGGTCTCGCGCTGTGCACCGCACTGACCGTGCTGTTCGTCGTCGCGATCGTCTATCTGTTCACCACGGGCGTGGGCATCTGGGGCGTCGACATCCCCGTCGCATGGGCATTCGCCATCACCAACTTCGTCTGGTGGGTGGGCATCGGCCACGCCGGCACGTTCATCTCCGCCTTCCTGCTGCTGCTGCGCCAGAAGTGGCGCACGTCGGTCAACCGGTTCGCCGAGGCGATGACGATCTTCGCCGTTGCGATGGCGGGCGTGATGCCGATCCTGCATCTCGGCCGGCCGTGGTTCTTCTACTGGCTCGTCCCCTACCCGGACATCATGAACGTGTGGCCGCAATGGCGCAGCCCGCTGGTCTGGGACATCTTCGCGATCGGCACGTACATCGTCGTGTCGATCCTGTTCTGGTACATGGGGTTGATCCCCGATCTCGCGACGCTGCGCGATCGCACCGACCATCGCGTCAAGCAGATCGTGTACGGACTGTTCGCGCTCGGCTGGCGGGGCGAAGCGCGGCAATGGCGCCGCTTCGACACCGCGTACCTGCTGATGGCCGGCCTCGCGACGCCGCTCGTGATCTCCGTGCACAGCGTCGTGTCGCTCGACTTCTCGATCGGCAACACCCCGGGCTGGCATTCGACGATCTTCCCGCCGTATTTCGTCGCCGGCGCATTGTTCTCGGGCTTTGCGATGGCGCTGACCATCTCGATTCCGCTGCGCGCGGTGTTCGGCCTCAAGGATTTCATCACGGCGCGCCACCTCGACAACATCGCCAAGGTGATGCTCGTCTGCGGGCTGCTCGTCGCGTACAGCTACGTGGTCGAGATCTTCATGGCGTTCTACAGCGGCGACCGCTTCGAGAAATACATGATCGTCAACCGGATGACGGGTCCGTACGCGCCGATCTACTGGACCGTCGTCTTCTGCAACGTGCTCGTGCCGCAGGCGATGTGGTGGAAGCGCGTGCGCCTGTCGACGCTCACGCTGTTCGCGATCTCGATCGTCGTCAACATCGGCATGTGGCTCGAGCGCTTCATGATCATCGTGACGAGCCTGCACCGCGATTTCCTGCCGTCGAGCTGGGATATCTATTACCCGACGTTCTGGGACTGGGCGACGCTGGCAGGCTCGCTCGGCGCGTTCGGGTGGCTGTTCCTGATGTTCGTGCGCTTCCTGCCGGCGATCTCCATTTCCGAAATGCGCAAGCTCGTGCTGGAGAAGCGGGAGGGCGAAACATGAGCGCCGCCGAGCCGCCTCGAGGCGCGAATTGCGCCCCCTCCGGGGGCAGCGCAGCGGCGAAGCCGCAAGCGTGGGGGGATCATGCAAGCGCGGATCGAGAGCTGTACGGTCTCCTCGCCGAGTTCCGCGACGGCGACGCGCTCGTCGACGCAACCGCGCGCGCGACCGCGGCGGGCTACCGGAACGTCGACGCGTACGCGCCATTCTCGGTGCCCGGGCTCGCCGACGCACTGGGCTTTCGCCGCGATCGCGTCGCGCTCATCACGCTGCTCGGCGGCATCGCCGGCGGCGTAGGCATCTATTTCCTCCAGTGGTATTCGGCCGTGATCGACTACCCGATCAACGCGGGCGGCAGGCCGCTGCATAGCTGGCCCGCGTTCATCCCGGCGACGTTCGAATGCACGGTGCTCGGCGCGGCTCTCGCCGCGTTCTTCGGCTTCCTGATCCTGAATGGCCTGCCGAAACTGCATCACCCGATCTTCAACGCGGACGACTTCGACCTCGCGAGCCGGAACCGTTTCTTCCTGTGCGTCGAGGCGGCCGACCCGCGCTTCGAGCGTGCGGCGACGCAGCGCTTCCTCGAGTCGCTCGACCCGTTGCGCGTCACCGAAGTGGCCTCCGACTCGTGAACATGCGCCGGCCCGCAACGCGTCTTGTCGCCGTCACGCTGACCCGGACCGCGCTGGCACCGGTCGCGCTGGCGCTCGCGCTGTCCGGTTGCGAGAAGGCGATGCAGGACATGTACAACCAGCCGAAGTACAAGCCGCTCGGCGCCAGCGCGCTGTGGGCCGATGGCCGCGCGTCGCGGCCCGATGTTCCGAACACGCTCGCGTACAGCGGCGGCGCCACCGCGGGCACGTCGAGCGGGCGCCTCGGCACGCTGCCGCTGGCGGCCAGCGAAGCGCCGACGTATCCGGTGGACGACCGGGGCCGCGTCAAGGCCGCTCTGACGTCGGGCAGCCCGCAGCCGCTGCTCGCGGCGAATCCGCTGCCGATGGACCGGCCGACGCTCGAGCGCGGCCGCGAGCGCTTCGACATCTACTGCTCGCCGTGCCACAGCGTCGCAGGCGACGGCGACGGCATGATCGTGCGCCGCGGCTTTCCGAGCCCGCCGTCGTATCACACCGATCGGCTGCGCAACGCCCCCGACGCGCATTTCTACAGCGTGATCACGAACGGCTACGGCATGATGTACTCGTACGCCGACCGCGTCGCCCCGCACGACCGCTGGGCGATCGTCGCCTACATTCGCGCGCTGCAGCTCGCGCAGGATGCGCGCATCGGCGACGTGCCGCCCGAGCGGCGCGCCGAGCTCGCGAAAGGATCGAAGTGAGCCTTCGCGCCGAACCTGTTCGGCACGCCGAAGGCGTTGCGTGGATCGTCGGCGCGGCCGGCGCGATCGGCTTCGCTGCCGCGGCGTACGCCGATCGCGCGACCGCGTTCCAGTCGTATCTGTTCGTCTGGTGGTTCCTGCTCGGCATTCCGCTCGGCAGCATTGCGATGCTCGCCGTGCACGACCTGACCGGCGGCGGCTGGGGCGAGGTCATCCGCGGCCCGCTCGACGCGGCGGCGCGGTTGCTGCCGCTGTCGCTCCTGCTGGTCGTGCCGCTGCTGTTCGGTCTTCGCGACATGTACGCGTGGGCGCGACCCGATGCCGTTGCCGCCGACCCGCTGCTTCAGGACAAGCGCTGGTATCTGTCGGTCGACTTCTTCCTGCTGCGCAACGCAATCTACTTCGTGATCTGGCTCGCCCTCGGCCACCTGTTGCGCAAGTGGGCGTTTGCGCGCCATGCCGGCGCGACGCTGCGCGACAAGGAGCGCCTGCGCGCGATCGCCGCCATCGGCCTGCTGCTGTATGCGGGGACCGTGACGTTCGCCGGCGTCGACTGGATCATGTCGCTGTCGCCGCGCTGGTTCTCGACGACGTTCGGCTTCCTCGTCGGCATCGGGCAGACGATGTGCGCGTTTTCCTTCGCGATCGTCTGCGCGGCGTGGCGGTTGCGCGACGCCGTCGGCAGCCAGGCCAACCTTGCGTCGACGGGCCCCGAGTCGAGCCGGCTCCCCGGCGACGTGCCGGGACTGTTCCAGGATCTCGGCAACCTGCTGCTGATGTTCGTGCTGACCTGGGCCTACCTCGCGTTCACGCAATACCTGATCACGTGGGCTGAAGACCTGCCGAACGAAATCGCGTGGTACCTGCCGCGGGTGACGACGAGCTGGCACGACGTCGCGCTGCTTCTGGTCGCGATCCACTTCGCGCTGCCGTTCCTCGTATTGCTGTCGCGCCGCGCCAAACGGGTGCCGCGCGCGCTCGGCGCGCTCGCCGCGCTGCTGCTTTTCGCACACGTCGTCGATTCGTACTGGCTGGTCGTTCCCGCACACCGGCCGAGCGGCATCAGTGTGACCTGGAGCGATGTCGCGGCGATCGCCGCCCTTGGCGGCCTCTGGCTCGCCGTGTTCGTGCGCACCGCACGCGGGGCGCCCGACGTGACGGCGCCCGTTTCCAGCGAGGCGACGCACCATGGCTGAGGCGCAGGGCCGCGTTCGCGTGAACGCACCGCCGCTGCGCGGCGCCGCCCACGAGACGGCCGACGTCGACGGCCGTCGCGTCTGGCAGACGGCCGCCGCACTCGCGGCGACGATCGTCGCAGCCGGATTCATTGCTTCCGGCGTCGTCGCGTTCTTCCATCACGAAACCGGCCGCCCGCTGTCGCCGACCGACGCGCCGCCGACCGCGATGCCGTCGCCGCGGCTGCAAAGCGCCCCGGCACTCGACCTCGCCACGCTGCGCGCGCAGAAGCGCGCGATGCTGAACGAGTACCGATGGATCGACCGCGACAAGGGCATCGTGCGCATTCCGATCGAGCGCGCCATGGCGCTGCTGATCGCCCGTGGTGCCGCGAGGCAAAAATGATCGCGCGCGCCTGCTGCGCCTTCCTGTGCACGCTCGCGTTCGCAACGGGCGCGCTTGCGCATCTCACGCCGGCCGATGCTTCGCAGCGTGCGGGCTTCGAGCAACGGCTGTCGGCGCAGCTACCGGCGGCGCTCGCGTTCCGCGACGAAGCGGACCGCAACGTGCGGCTCGGCGATTACTTCGGCGCGACGCCGATCGTGCTCGTGTTCGCGTGGTATGGCTGCACGACGCTGTGTCCGACCGTGGTCGGCAACGTCGCGGCGGCGCTTGGTCGCAGCGGGCTTGCGCACGGGAGCTACCGGGTGCTCGTCGCCAGCATCGATGCGCGCGATGCGCCGGCCGACGCACGGCGCATGAAGCGTCGCTACCTCGCGCAGGCGAACGTCGACGCCGGCGCGTGGCACCTGCTGACTGGAAGCGCGGCGGACATCGCGGCACTCACGCACGCGGCCGGCTTTCGCTATGCCTACGACGATGCCACGCACCAGTACGCGCATCCGGCCGGGATCGTGCTGCTGACGCCGCAGGGGAGCATCGCGCACTACTTCTTCGGCTTCGACTTCACGCCGGCCGCGCTGCACGATGCCGTGGATGCCGCGGCCGCCGACGAGATCGGGTCGCCGGTCGAGCGCCTGCTGCTGGTGTGCTTCCACTTTGCGCCGGCGGGACCTTACAGCGCGCTGGTGATGCAAGCGCTGCGGATCGGCAGCGTCGCGTTGCTCGTCGCGGGTCTCGCGCTCTTCGTCGCGATGCGCCGGCGCACGGCCTTGCGCTGACCCGCCATGTGGGATTTCCCGCTGCATCCGCCGGCCGATTCGTTGCTCGCCACGCGCGTCGATCACCTGTTCTACGCGTGGCTCGCGCTGGCCGGTGTCGTCACCGTGGCGGTTTTCTTCCTGATCGTCTACTTCTCGGTGAAATACCGCCACGGCTCGCGCGCCGATCGCGACATGCCGTCGCGCCGGACGTTGCGCCGCGAGAGCCATCGCATCGAGATCGCATGGATCGGCGCGCCGCTGATCCTGTTCCTCGGCATGGGCTTCTGGGCGGCCGGCCTCTACTACGCGCACGCCGCGCCGCCGGCCGACGCGACCGAGGTGTACGCGGTGGGAAAGCAGTGGATGTGGAAGCTCGAGCATACGGGCGGCCAGCGCGAGATCGACGAGCTGCACGTGCCGGCCGGGCGGCCGATCAAGCTCGTGATGACGTCGCAGGACGTCATTCACAGCTTTTTCATGCCGGTCTTTCGTATCAAGCAGGACGTGCTGCCCGGCCGCTACACGATCCTGTGGTTCACCGCCGACAAGCCCGGCGACTACCACGTGTTCTGCACGCAATATTGCGGCACCGACCATGCGCGAATGATCGGCCACGTCGTCGTGATGCAGCCCGCGGCCTTCGAGCGGTGGCTCACGAGCGGCAATGCGTCGCAATCGATGGCCGCCGAGGGCGCGGCGCGCTTTCGCCAGTACGGATGCAGCGGCTGTCACGGCGCCAGCGCATCGGTGCACGCGCCGAAGCTCGAGGGATTGTACGGCCGGCGCGTGCAGCTGTCCGACGGGTCGAGCGTGGTCGCCGACGAGCGCTACATCCACGACTCGGTGATGCTGCCGCGCAAGGACGTCGTCGCCGGTTACGAGCCGATCATGCCGTCGTTCCAGGGCGAAATCGCCGAGGACGACCTGCTCGAAATCGTCGAGTACATCAAGTCGCTGCGCGGCGCCGAGCCGGGAACGGTGCGTTGAGCGCGCATGCGCGAGATTGCGAGGACGATCGATGAGCACCGTGACCCTGCCGCTGCCGCGAAGCTACCTGGAGGAAGGCTTCAGCCTCTGGTCGTGGATCGCGAGCGTCGACCACAAGCGCATCGCGATCCTGTATGCGATCTCGATCACGCTCTTCTTTTTCGTCGGCGGCGCGGCGGCGACGCTGATCCGGATGGAGCTCATCACGCCGGCGGGCGACCTCGTCAGCGCCGAGACGTACAACAAGCTCTTCACGATGCACGGCGTGATCATGGTGTGGTTCTTCCTGATTCCGTCGATCCCGTCGACGTTCGGCAATTTCCTCGTCCCGCTGATGATCGGCGCACGCGACCTCGCGTTCCCGCGGCTCAACCTCGCGAGCTGGTACCTGTACATCGCCGGCGGCCTGTTCACGGTCGGCGCGCTGGTCGCGGGCGGCGTCGACACCGGCTGGACGTTCTACACGCCATTCTCGACGATGTTCTCGAACACGCACGTGATCGCCGCCGTGTGCGGCGTGTTCATCGTCGGCTTCTCGACGATCCTGACCGGCATCAACTTCATCGTGACGATCCACAAGATGCGCGCACCCGGCATGACCTGGTTCCGGCTGCCGCTTTTCATCTGGGCGATTTACGCGACGAGCATCATCTTCGTGCTCGCGACGCCCGTGCTCGCGATGACGCTGTTCCTGGTCGCGATCGAGCGCTTCGCCGGCGTCGGCGTCTTCGACCCGGCACTCGGCGGCGATCCGCTGCTGTTCCAGCATCTGTTCTGGTTCTATTCGCACCCGGCCGTGTACGTGATGATCCTGCCGGCCATGGGTGTGGCGAGCGAGATCATCACCTGTTACGCGCGGAAGGACATCTTCGCGTACCGCTCGATGGCCTTCGCCGTGCTCGCGATTGCGATCATCGGCTTCCTCGTCTGGGGCCACCACATGTTCGTGAGCGGCCAGTCGGTCTACGCCGGCATGGTGTTCTCGATCCTGACGTTCCTCGTCGCCATCCCGTCGGCGATCAAGGTGTTCAACTGGACGGCGACGCTCTACAAGGGCTCGATCCGCTTCGATGCCCCGATGCTCTACCTGCTGGGCTTCGTGGGCCTGTTCACGATCGGCGGCATGACGGGGCTCTTCCTCGCGTCGCTTGCGCTCGACGTGCATCTGCACGACACGTATTTCGTCATCGCGCATTTCCACTACATCATGGTCGGCGGCTCGGTCATGGCGTTCCTCGGTGCCGTCCACTTCTGGTGGCCGAAGATCACCGGACGCATGTATTCGGACCGCTGGGCCCGCTTCGCCGCGATCACCGTGTTCTTCGGCTTCAATCTCACGTTCTTTCCGCAGTTCCTGCTCGGCTACCTCGGCATGCCGAGGCGCTATCACGAGTACCCACCCGAATTCCAGGTGCTGAACGTGCTGTCGTCGGCGGGTGCGTCGATCCTGGCGGTCGGCTACCTGCTGCCGCTCTTCTACCTGTTGTGGTCGCTCAAGCATGGCGCGCGCGCCGGGCCCAATCCATGGCGCGCGACAGGACTCGAATGGCAGACCGCATCGCCGCCACCGGTCGCGAACTTCGCGGCAATCCCCATCGTCACGGCGCCGCCGTACCAGTATTCGGCGATGGAGGACCGGTGAGTCCGCGAGACGAACGGCCGGGCGCCGGGGGACGGACGGATGGCACGCATGCCTAGCGTCGTCATCGTCGCGCGCCAGTTCGACGACGCCGCGCAGCAGCGCACGGCGTCCGACCTCGGCATGTGGGTGTTCCTCGCGACCGAGATCCTCTTTTTCGGTGCGCTGTTCGCCGCCTACACCGCCACGCGCCTCCACGACCCGCAGGCATTCGCGATTGCGAGCCGTCTCACGAACGTCACGCTC
This sequence comes from Casimicrobiaceae bacterium, assembly GCA_035705655.1. GTDB lineage: Bacteria > Pseudomonadota > Gammaproteobacteria > Burkholderiales > Casimicrobiaceae > VBCG01. Next base: position 14,298 of record DASSVX010000287.1, on the reverse strand, counting down.
GGCAGCATCAACACCGCGGTTCTGCTGACGAGCAGCCTGATGATGGCGCTGGCCGTGCGCGCGACCAAGCTCGGCCTGCGGCGCGCCGCACTCGGCTTCCTGTGCGCCACCGCCGTGCTCGGCATCGCATTCCTCGCGATCAAGTTCACCGAGTACGGCCTCGACTACGCCGGCCATCTCGTACCCGTGCTCGATTTCGCGCATCAAGGTCCGCATGCCGGCGGCGTCGAGAACTTTTTCTACCTCTACTTCTTCATGACCGGCCTGCACTCGGTGCACATGATCATCGGCATCGCAGTCGTCGCGGTGCTCGCCATCGGAACGGCGCGGCGCCGGTTCACGGCCGATTACTTCACGCCGGTCGAGCTGGGCGGCCTCTACTGGCACCTCGTCGACATCGTGTGGATCTTTCTCTATCCGCTGCTCTACCTCGTCTCGCGCACATGATTGCCCATCCGGTCGCCCGCGCCCGATCCTACGTCCTCGTCTGGCTGGCCCTCATCGGCCTGCTCGTCGTCACGCTCGCCAGTGCCTACGTACCGCTCGGGTGGGCGAATTCCGCGATCAACCTGGCCATCGCGGTCGCGAAGGCGCTGCTGGTGGCCTTCTTCTTCATGCACCTGCGCTCGGCGCACTACATGCTGCGCATCGCGGCCATGGCCGGATTCTTCTGGCTCGCGATCCTGATCGGGCTGTCGCTCACCGACTTCGCCATCCGGTATTGATGCGCCGGCACGACCGGTGTGCAACGACCGCACGAACGGTGCGGCGCGGCGTCACGCTAGAATGCGAAGCCCGATCGACGGGTCCTGCCGGTTGCCGCCGCTTCTTATTTGCCTCCCGAATCGCCGACCCTCGCCGCGCTGTCCCGCCGCAGCTGGATTGCGCTCGCTCTCGTCTTCGCGCTTGCCTGGTTCGCGAACCTCGACGTGCGCAAGCTGCAGCACCCCGACGAAGGGCGCTATGCGGAGATCGCACGCGAAATGGTCGCCAGCGGCGATTGGGTGACGCCGCGGCTCGACGGGCTCAAGTACTTCGAGAAACCGCCGCTGCAGTACTGGCTCACCGCGGCGAGCTTCAAGGCATTCGAGCTCGACGAGTGGACCGCGCGGCTCCCGGGCGCCGTTGCGGGATTCGCGACCGTTGCCGTGGTCGCCGGCACGGGTGCCGTGATCGCGTCGCCGGCGGCCGGCCTTTATGCGGGCCTGGCACTCGCGGGCAGCGTGTGGCTGTTCGGGATCTCGCACCTCGTCACGCTCGACGCGCTGCTTGCGGTCTGGCTGACGCTGTCGCTTTGCGCGTTCCTCCGCGCACAGCACGCGGCCGCGTCGCCGATCCTTGCGCGGCGCTGGATGCTGCTCGCCTATGCCGCGGCCGCGGGCGGCGTGCTGACCAAGGGCCTCGTCGCGCTGCTCATCCCGTTCGCGACGCTGATCGTCTACTCGCTTGCCACGCGTGATCGCGGGCCGTGGAAGCGGCTGCATCTTCGCGCCGGCCTCGCGGTGCTGCTCGTGCTCGCAGCCCCCTGGTTCGTCCTGGTCTCGCTGCGCAATCCCGAGTTCGCCCGCTTCTTCTTCATCCACGAGCACTTCGAGCGCTTCCTCACGACCGAGCACCGCCGCATCGGCGCCTGGTGGTATTTCGTGCCGATGTTCGTCGTGGGGTTCCTGCCATGGACCGGCCTCTTCCTGTGGCGGCTGCGCCGCGGCTGGCGCGATGCCGTCGTCGATGCGCGAGGCTTCGCCTGGGTGCGCTTCTGTCTCGTGTGGGCGGCTTTCGTCTTCGTCTTCTTCAGCATTTCCGGTTCGAAGCTCCCGTCGTACATCCTGCCGATGTTCCCTGCGGCGGCGCTGGTGCTCGGCCGGCAGCTTGCAAGAACGCGTGTTGCCACGCTTGCCGTATTCACCGCCGTGCTCGGCGCCGTGACGCTCGCGCTGTGGCTCGTGGCACTCGCCGGCTGGCCGCGCATCGCCGACGCGCTCGCCGACCCGCGGACGCCGCGAGCGCTCTACGACGCACTCGGTCACTGGGTGAAGCTCGCGCTCGGTATCGCCGCGGGCGGCTACATTGCCGGCTATCTCGCGTTCCGCCGCAATGACGAGCGCGGCCGCACGCTCGGCATCGTCGCCCTTTCGCTGGCGACGATCCTCGCGATGCAGGCGACGTTTTCGGGTTCCGACGTGTTCCGCGCGACCCGCTCGGCCGCCGATCTCGTCACGACACTGGAAAATGCAGCCAATCCTCCGTACGATCCGGACGCGCCGTTCTTCCAGGTTCGCATGTATGACCAGACGTTGCCCTTCTACCTCGGCCGCACCACCACGCTCGTCGAGTATCGCGACGAGCTCGGACCCGGGCTCGATGCCGAGCCGGGCCGCGGCATTGCCCATGTGTCCGACTGGATCGCACGCTGGCGGTCCCTGCCGCAGGGTTACGCGCTGATGGCGCCCCAAACGCACGCGACGCTCGCGCAGGAAGACGTGCCGATGCGGGTCGTCGCGAGCGACTCGCGGCGCGTGCTGGTGGCGCGACGCTAGGATGAAACATCCCCCCACGCTCGCTCCGCTCGCTGCCCCCCGGAGGGCGGGTCAGTCGGTCGGGGCGGCCCTTCCCGACTGACATGTCGACCGCGGCGTTCCTGTTCCTGTTCACCGGCGTGCTGCTGAACGCCGCGGCGCAATTGCTGCTCAAGGGCGGCACCAACCGTCTCGGCGTCATCACGCTCAACGCCGGCAACTGGGCGGCGACGCTGACCCGGATGGCGAGCGAGGGCTATTTCATCGCGGGCGCGGCGCTCTACGGCGTGAGCATCATCGTGTGGATCATCGGCCTGTCGCGCGTGCCGGTGTCGATCGCCTACCCGATGCTTTCGCTCGGCTACATCGTCAATGCCATCGCCGCCCATTATCTGTTCGGTGAGGCGGTGACGGCGCAGCGCTGGCTCGGCATCGGCTTCATCGTCGCCGGTGTCTATCTCGTGGCGCGCAGTTGATGGCCGATATCCTGAAGTTCGCGAGTCCGCTGATCGACGAGGCGACGATCGCCGGCGTCGGCGACGTCCTGCGTTCGGGGCACATCACGAGCGGCGTGTGGGTCCAGCGCTTCGAGACTGCGTTGTCGCAATTCTGCGACGGCCGGCCGGTGCGCGTGCTGACCTCGGCCACCGCGGCCGTGGAGGTCGCCCTTCAGCTCTGCGGCATCGGACCCGGCGACGAAGTGATCACCTGTGCGCAAAGCTTCTTCACCGTCGTCAACATGATCGTGAAGCAGGGCGCGACGCCGGTGTTCGTCGACTGCGACCTCGTCACCCGCAACATCGATCTCGCGCAGATGGAATCGCGAATCGGCCCGCGCACCCGCGCGATCATTCCGACCCACTGGCCCGGCTCGCTCGTCGACATGGACGCGCTTTATGCGCTTGCGCGGCGGCACGGCGTGCGCGTGATCGAGGACGCGGCGCTCGTGATCGGCTCGCACTTCAACGGCCGCGCAATCGGCGCGTTCGGCGATCTCGTCACCTTCAGCTTCCATCCGAACAAGAACATCACCTCGATCGAAGGTGGCGCGCTCGTATGCAACGACGATGCCGAGGCGCGCCGCGTCGAGGTGCTGCGCTTCCACGGCATCGAGCGGTTGCCCGACGGCACGCGCGACGTTGCGTTTCCCGGCGGCAAGTTCAACCTGCCCGACGTGAATGCGCGCATCGGCGTCGAGCAGCTCGCGCGGTTGCCGCAGTTCCTCGCGCACCGGCGCGCGCTGGTTTTGCGCTACTTCGAACGCTTTCCTGCGGACCGCGGATGCGTGCTGCCGCCGCGTCCCGCCGACGGCGACGGCCAGTCGTGGAACATGTTCTGCATCCTGCTGCCCGACGCCATGAAAGACTCGCGCAAGGATTTTCGCGACGCACTTGCCGCCCGCGCCATCGCGACCGGCGTGTCGTACGAGGCGCTGCACCTGTCGACGATCGGACGGCGCTTCGGTTATCGGCGCGGCGATCTGCCCAACACCGAGCGCATCGCCTTGCGCACCGTTTCGCTGCCGCTGCACGCGGCGATGGACGCGGCCGATGTCGACCGCGTGTGCGCCGCGTGTGCCGATCTGCTGCCGAGGCATTGAAATGACCCTTCCCGAGCTTTCGGTGGTCATTCCCGTCTACAACGAGGAGGACGGGTTGGCGGCGTTGTTCGGGCGCCTTTATCCCGCGCTCGACGCGCTTCGCGTGCCGTACGAAGTGATCTTCGTCAACGACGGCAGCCACGACCGCTCGGCCGCGCTCCTGCGCGAGCAGTTCACCGCGCGTCCCGACGTCACCCGCGTGATCCTCTTCAACGCCAATTACGGCCAGCACCTTGCCATCCTCGCGGGCTTCGAGCGCGTGCGCGGGCAACGGGTCGTGACGCTCGACGCCGACCTGCAGAATCCGCCCGAGGAAATCGGCAAGCTCCTCGCGGCGATGGACGCCGGTGCCGACTACGTCGGCGGCGTGCGCCGCGCGCGCGAGGACGCGTGGTGGCGCCGCGCGGCGTCGCGCGCGATGAACCGGCTGCGCGAGCGCATCACGCGCATTCGCATGACCGACCAGGGCTGCATGCTGCGCGGCTACAGCCGCGACATCGTCGATGCGGTCGCCGCCGCGCGGGAGGTGAGCACGTTCATCCCCGCACTCGCGTACACGTTCGCCCACCACCCCACCGAAGTCGACGTGCTGCACGAGGAGCGCGCGGCCGGTGAATCGAAATACTCGCTGTATCGGCTGATGCGGCTCAACTTCGACCTCGTGACCGGCTTTTCGCTCGTGCCGCTGCAGCTTTTCTCGGTCGTTGGCATGATCGTCGCCATCACGTCGGTCATCCTGTACGCGATCGTCATCGTCGAGCGCGCGGTGATCGGCGGATTCCTCGAAGGCATCAAGGCGCTGTGGGACCGGGACATCCTCGCGTTCTTCCTGATCGGCTGCATCATGTTCGGCGTCGGGCTCCTCGGCGAATACGTGGGCCGTATCTACCAGCAGGTGCGCGAACGGCCGCGGTACGTGATCCGCGCCGTGCTCGAGCGCGAGCACGAAGACGTCGACCTGCCGCACCGGCCCGCGGAGAGCGTGCGGGCGCTGCGCTGAGCCGTATGCAAGCCGCAGGGCCGCCGCAAGGCTCGGATTCCGCCCCGTTGCGGGGCAGTACAGCGCGTGAGCCCGACGGGCGCTGCGCCGTCGTCTTTGCCTATCACAACGTCGGTGACCGCTGCCTGCGGGTGCTCCGCGCGCACGGCGTGGACGTGCCGCTCGTCGTCACCCACACCGACGATCCCGCCGAGACACCGTGGTTCGCCCGCGTCGCCGACGTCGCCGCCGAGCTCGGCTTGCCCTGCATCGCGCCCGCCGACGTCAATGCGCCGGACGTCGTCGATCGCATTGCCGCGCTCGCGCCCGATTTCCTGTTCAGCTTCTACTGCCGCCGGATGCTGAGCCCGCCGCTCCTCGCGCTTGCACGGCGCGGTGCGCTCAACATGCATGGCTCGCTGCTGCCGTTCTACCGCGGCCGCGCGCCGGTCAACTGGGCGGTGTTGCACGGCGAGCGCCGCACCGGTGCCACGCTGCACTACATGGCCGGCAAGCCCGATGCGGGCGACATCGTCGCGCAGCAGGCCGTCCCGATCCTGCCCGACGATACGGCACGCGAGGTGTTCGACAAGGTGACCGTTGCCGCCGAGATCTGCCTCGATGCAGCACTGCCTGGCCTCATCGCCGGCACGGCGCCGCGCATTCGCAACGACGTCGCGCGCGGCTCGTACTTCGGCGGCCGCACGCCCGAGGACGGCCGCATCGACTGGAGCAGGCCGGCGATCGACATCCATAACCTGGTGCGCGCGGTCGCGCCGCCCTACCCCGGTGCGCGGACGTCGATCGGCGGCGTGCCGTCGCGCGTGCTCAAGACCCGCGTGCTCGATGCGCAAGCGCCGGCGGCTGCACCGGCGCTTTCGGCCCGCGACCGGTTGATCGCGCGCTGCGGCGGCGGCGGCACGCTTGCGATCGACGTGCTCGAAGTCGAAGGACGCATTGCGGCGCCGAGGGAGGTTCGACAGCGCTTCGGCGCCGTCGACGTGCCGCTCGATTGACGCAAGTTACAATGAAACCAGGGTCGCACGGACCGGCTTCGATCCAACCAACAACCGGCCGTGATCCTCCATTCCAAAGACCTCCTGCATGAAACGCATCCTGATCCTCGGCGTCAACGGGTTCATCGGCCATCACCTGTCGAAGAAGATCATCGCCAGCACCGACTGGGAGATCTACGGGATGGACATGCAGACCGAGCGGATCGCCGATCTGCTCGACGAGCGGCGCTTCCATTTCTTCGAAGGCGACATCACGATCAACCGCGAATGGATCGAGTACCACGTGAAGAAGTGCGACGTGCTGCTGCCGCTCGTCGCGATCGCCACGCCCGCAACGTACGTGCGCGAGCCGCTGCGGGTCTTCGAGCTCGATTTCGAAGCGAACCTGCCGATCGTGCGCGCCGCGGTGCGCCATCGCAAGCGCCTCGTCTTTCCGTCGACGTCCGAGGTGTACGGGATGTGCAGCGATGCCGAATTCGACCCGGCGCGCTCGGACCTGGTGCTCGGTCCCATCGACAAGCCGCGCTGGATCTACGCGTGTGCGAAGCAGCTGATGGACCGCGTGATCCACGCGTACGGCCAGCAGGACGGCCTCGACTACACGCTGTTCCGCCCGTTCAACTGGATCGGTGCGGGACTCGATTCGATCAATACGGCGAAGGAAGGCAGCTCGCGCGTGATCACGCAGTTCCTCGGGCACATCGTGCGCGGCGAGCCGATCCAGCTCGTCGACGGCGGAACGCAGAAGCGCGCGTTCACCTACATAGACGACGGCGTCGACGCACTGATGAAGATCATCGACAACCGGGCCGGCATCGCGACCGGGAAGATCTACAACATCGGCAACCCGGCAAACAACTACTCGGTGCGCGAGCTCGCGCAGATGATGCTTGCGCTGGCGCTCTCCTATCCCGAGTACCGTGAAAGCGCGACGGCGACGACGATCGTGGAAACGACCGCGGCCGACTACTACGGCAGCGGCTACCAGGACGTCCAGAACCGCGTGCCGAAGATCGACAACACGCGTGCCGACCTCGACTGGGAACCCAGCGTAGGCATGGACGAGGCGTTGCGCCGCATCTTCGACGCGTATCGCGGGCACGTCGCGGAGGCGCGGGCGTTGGTGGAGTGAGTGCTGCGATCCTCGCCTGCCTGATTTCGTGCGCCTCGGCCTCAAGATCGACGTCGACACGCTGCGCGGCACGCGCGAAGGCGTTCCACGCCTGCTCGACCTCCTTGCCCGGCACGAGGTGCGCGCGACATTCCTGTTTTCGCTCGGTCCCGATCACACCGGCCGTGCGCTGCGCCGCGTCTTCCGCAAGGGATTCGTCGACAAGGTGCGCCGCACGTCGGTCGTGCGGCACTACGGCGTGCGCACGCTCCTGTACGGAACGCTGCTGCCCGGGCCGGACATCGGACGGCGCGCCGAAGGCATCCTGCGCCGCGTTCGCGGCGAGGGACACGAAACGGGGATCCATTGCTGGGATCATGTGCGCTGGCAGGATGGCGTCGCAACCGCCGACGCCGCGTGGACGCGCCGCGAGATGCAGCGCGCGTGCGAGCGCTACGCCGACGTATTCAAGGAGCCGCCGCAGACCCATGGCGCCGCGGGATGGCAGATGAACGCGCATGCGATGCGCCTCACGCAGGAACTCGGCTTCGCTTACTGCTCGGATGGCCGCGGACGCTCGCCGCATCTGCCGGTATGGCGCGGTGAGCTCATCCGCTGTCCCCAGTTTCCGACGACGCTGCCGACACTCGACGAATTGATCGGCGCCGGTAACTTCACCGAGGAGAACGTCGCCGCGCACGTTCTCGAGCGCACGCGCGAGCCACCGGCGGCGGGGCACGTTTTCACGCTGCACGCGGAGCTCGAAGGCGCGCGGCTTGCGAACGTATTCGAGCAGTTGCTGATCGGCTGGAAGGCGCAGGGGTTTGCGCCCGGTCCCGTGCGCGAGCTGTGCGAGGGCGTCGAGCCGCTTTCGCTGCCGCGCTGCGAGACGGCGCCGGCACCGATCGAGGGACGCGCGGGAACCGTTTTGATGCAAGGCGATGAATTTCTGGGAGACGTCGATGGCAAAGGTTGAGGATTTCGAGGTTGCGTCCACGGATGGAACGTTCCGTCTTTCCGATCACGCAGGGCACCCGGTCGTGCTGTATTTCTATCCGAAGGACAACACGCCGGGCTGCACCACCGAGGGCATGCAGTTTCGCGACCTCTATCCGAAGTTCGCCAAGCTCGGCGCCGTCGTGGCCGGTGTGTCGCGCGATTCGCTGAAGTCGCACGCGAGCTTTGCCGACAAGATGGCGTTCCCGTTTCCTCTGCTGTCCGATGCCGACGAGGCGCTCTGCACGCGTTTTGGCGTGATCAAGATGAAGAACATGTACGGCAAGAAGGTACGCGGAATCGAGCGCAGCACGTTCGTGTTCGACAAGGCGGGCAATCTCGCGCGCGAGTGGCGCGGCGTGAAGGTGCCGGGACATGCCGCGGAAGTGCTCGCGTTCGTGAAAACGCTCTGAGCGCACGAAGGCTCGGCCCTCGTTTTGCGCTTTGCACCACAAAATCCGATGCCCGAACACGACCCGACCGCTAGCACTTGTATGCGGTGTCGATCCGGCCTACATTAACCCACAGCGCAGACGGCGCATCGTCCGTCCGCACGAATCGCCCCACAGGAGGCCCATGGTCGAACGCAAGCTGCGCCCCGCTCCCTCCACGCTTCATCTCCTGCCATCCCGCAAGCCGGCCCGCGCCGGATCCTCCGCCTCCGCCAAGCTGTTCGTGCTCGATACGAACGTGCTGATGCACGATCCGACGAGCCTGTTTCGCTTCGAGGAACACGACATCTACCTGCCGATGCTCACGCTCGAGGAGCTCGACGCGCACAAGAAAGGGATGACCGAAGTCGCGCGCAATGCGCGCCAGGCATCGCGCTTCCTCGACGAGCTCGTCACCACGTACGCGGCACCGGGCGCCGAAGGCATCGTGAGCGGCATCCCGCTCGCCGAGAAATCGAGCGGTTCCGCCACCGGCCGGCTGTTCCTGCAATCCGAACCCATCGCGAGCGAGCTTCCGCCGTCACTCGCTTCGGCCAAGGCCGACAACCAGATCATCGCCGTCGTGATGCACCTGACGCGGCACATGCCGAAGCGCAACGTGATCCTGGTGTCGAAGGACATCAACATGCGGATCAAGGCGCGCGCGCTCGGCCTCGCCGCGGAGGATTACTTCAACGACAAGGTGCTCGAGGATACCGAGCTCCTCTATCCCGGCACGCGCGAGCTGCCCGCCGATTTCTGGGAGCGTCACGGCAAGGGAATGGAGTCGTGGCAGCAGGGCGGGCACACGTACTACAGGCTCACCGGTCCGCTCGTACCGTCGTTGCAGCTCAACGAATTCCTGTTTCTCGAGAAGCCCGACGAAGCGCCGTTCCACGCGATCGTCAGGGAGATCCATGGCAAGAGCGGGCTGCTGTCGACGCTCAAGGACTACACGCACCAGAAGAACAACGTGTGGGGCATCGTTGCGCGCAATCGCGAGCAGAACTTCGCGCTCAACCTGCTGATGAATCCCGAGATCGACTTCGTCACGCTGCTCGGGCAGGCGGGCACCGGCAAGACGCTGCTGACGCTCGCCGCAGGGCTCATGCTGACGCTCGAATTCAAGGTGTACTCGGAGATCATCATGACGCGCGTCACCGTCCCCGTGGGCGAGGATATCGGCTTCCTGCCGGGGACCGAGGAAGAGAAAATGAACCCGTGGATGGGCGCGCTCGAGGACAACCTCGACGTGCTGAACAAGACCGACGACGAAAGCGGCGACTGGGGCCGCGCCGCAACGCGCGATCTCATCCGCTCGCGCATCAAGGTGAAGAGCCTCAATTTCATGCGCGGTCGCACGTTCATCAACAAGTTCCTGATCATCGACGAGGCGCAGAACCTGACGCCCAAGCAGATGAAGACGCTGATCACGCGTGCGGGGCCCGGCACGAAGGTCGTCTGTCTCGGGAACATCGCGCAGATCGACACGCCGTACCTGACCGAAGGCAGCTCGGGCCTCACCTACGTCGTCGACCGCTTCAAGGGCTGGTCGCATTCGGGACACGTGACGCTGCAGCGCGGCGAACGGTCGCGCCTCGCCGATCACGCAGCCGAAGTGCTGTGAGAGCCGAAGGGCCGCCGCAGACAAGCTCGTGAGTGCGTCGCATCTGCAGCGGCAGGAGCGCCGCTTCGCGCTGATGCTGTTCACGCCGGCGCTGGTGCTTCTGCTCGTCACGACGAGCGCGCCGCTCGTCTATCTGCTGTGGACGAGCGTGCAGCGCATCGACCTCACGATGCCGGCACTGTCCGGCTTCGCGGGCGTCGACAACTACGTGAAAATGGGCGGCGACCCGCGCTTCTGGAATTCGCTGTGGCTCACGCTGATCTATACGGCCACCACCGTCGTGCTGCAGGTGGTGATCGGCCTGTCTCTCGCGCTGCTCGTGATGCAGATCCCCCGCGGCCAGACGGTATTGCGCGTCGCGGCCATACTTCCCATCGTGCTCGCGCCGGTCGTCGTCGGCCTGTTCTGGCGCACGCTGCTGCTGTCGCCCGATTTCGGGCTCGTCGACATCGTGTCGCGCGCCCTCGGCTTCGGCAGCCACGCATGGCTCGGCGACCCGCAGCTTGCGCTCGTGTCGGTCATTGCAATCCACACGTGGCAATGGACGCCGTTCGCCTTCCTCGTGATCCTCGCGAGCCTCGCGTCGCTGCCGCCCGACGTGTTCGAGGCCGCCCGCATCGACCGCGCGAACGCGTGGCAACGCTTTCGCCGCATCACGCTGCCGCTGCTGCGGCCGGCCATCGTGATCGTGGTCATCATGCGCACGATGATCGCGCTGTCGGCGTTCGCCGCGATATTCGCCGCCACGGGTGGGGGTCCCGGAACCGCGACCGAAATCCTCAATCTCTACGCCTACCGGACGTCGTTCACCGAGTTCAACCTCGGTTACGGCGCGGCGCTCGCCGTCGTGCTTCTGGCGATCACCCTCGTCATCTCGTTCCTCATGTTCCGGATGCGCCGCGGGCGATGAGGCGCGCATTCATGCGCCGGCTGGCACTCGCCTGCGCGGCCGGCGTGCTGTTGTCCGTCTGGGGATTCCCGGTAATCTGGGCGCTGCTCACGTCGTTCAAGACCGAGCGCGACGTGCTCGCCTATCCGCCGAAGATCCTCTTCGAGCCGACGCTTGCAAGCTATCGCGACGTGCTGCTCGGCGCGTCGAGCATCGTGCCGAACCTCGTGTCGAGCATCGTCGTCGCGTCCGGCGCGACGCTTTTGACGCTGCTCTTCGCGGTGCCGGCCGGTTATGCCCTGGCGCGGCTCGAGCTGCCGGGCAAGCGCGCCTCGGGCTTCTACGTGCTGGCAACGCAGATGCTGCCGCCGGTCGGATTGATCATCCCGTATTACCTCGTGCTGCAGCGCCTCGGCGCACTCGACACATACGTCGGCCTGATCGTGATCTACCTCACGTTCTCGTTGCCGTTCGCGATCTGGCTGCTCGTGTCGTACTTCGAGGACATTCCGCGCGAGATGGAAGAGGCGGCGCTCCTCGACCGCGCCGGGCGGTTGCGCGCGTTCTGGTACGTGATCCTGCCGCAGGTGCGCGGCGGCATCGCGGTGACCACCGTGTTCATCTTCCTCAACGCATGGAACGAGTTCCTGTTCGCCGTCGTGCTCGGCGGCAATCGCGTTCGTCCGGTCACCGTCGCGATGTTCAACTTCATTTCCGTGGAGCAGACGCGCTGGGCGAGTCTGGCTGCCGGCGCGATGATCGCAATGGCACCGGTCATGCTGCTCGGCCTCATCGCGCAGAAGCACATCGTGAAGGGGCTGACCGTCGGCGCCGTCAAGGGCGGAGGCCGGCGATGACGAGCCGCGGCGCCAGCGTTGGCTTGCGCAACATCGTGAAGCGCCACGGCAATGTCACGGCGCTCAAGGGCATCGACCTCGACATCCGCCAGGGCGAATTCTTTGCACTCCTCGGTCCGTCGGGCTCGGGCAAGACGACGACGCTGCGCATTCTCGCCGGGCTCGAATCGCACGACGCGGGCAGCGTCATCGTCGACGGGCGCGACGTGACGGGAACCGATCCCGGCGAGCGCGACGTCGCAATGGTGTTCCAGAGCTACGCGCTGTACCCGCACATGAGCGTGTACGAGAACATCGCGTTTCCGCTGCGCATGGTGAGGACGCCATCCGCCGAGATCGACCGCGCCGTGCGCGAGTCGGCAAGCCGGGTCAAGATCGAGCATCTCCTCGAGCGGCGTCCCGGGCAGCTGTCGGGCGGCCAGCAGCAGCGCTGCGCGCTGGCGCGGGCGATCGTGCGCAAGCCGCGGCTGTTCCTGCTCGACGAGCCGCTGTCGAATCTCGACGCGAAGCTGCGCCTCGAAACCCGCGTCGAGCTGCGGAAGCTGCAGCGCGCGCTCGACGTCACTGCGGTGTACGTGACGCACGACCAGGAAGAGGCGATGACGGTCGCCGACCGGCTCGCGGTATTCATGGATGGCATGATCGTGCAGGTAGGCACGCCGGAGGAAGTGTTCCGCCGGCCGGCGACGATCGAGGTCGCAACGTTTCTCGGCAGCCCGCCGATGAATCTCATTCCCGGACGCTTGAGCGGCAACGAAGTGATCATCGCCGGGCATCGGATGCGCCTCGATGCCGACCACGGCCGCGAACGTGACGTGCTGGTTGGCGTGCAGCCGTCACGCATCGAGCTCGGCGCCGAAGGCTTTCCGGCGCAGGTCGATTTGACCGAGCAGCTCGGCGACAGCGTGATAGTCGACCTGCAGCTCGGCGCGACACGCGTGCGGGCGAAGCTGCCCGAGCGAACCCGCCTTGCCGAAGGCGCGCAGGTGCACGTGCGCTTCGGCGCGGCGGACGTGCACCTGTTCGATCCCGAAACGCATCGGCGCATCTGACTCGCATGAGCGCTGCCGGGCCGCCCCAAAGTGCGAATTGCGCCCCCTCGGGGGGCAGCGAAGCGGCGAAGCCGCGAGCGTGGGGGGATCATACAAGCGCCGTGCACCGCCCCGTCATCGCTCGTCTCGACGCGCACGTCTTTCGCGCGCCGATCGCGACGCCGGTGACCAATGCGTTCGGCACGATGACCGATCGGCCGATGGTGCTGGTGTCCGTCGAAGACGGCGACGGCTGCGTCGGCTGGGGCGAGATCTGGAGCAATTTCCCGGTCGTCGGTGCCGAGCACCGCGCGCGCCTCGTGACGAGCGTTTTTGCGCCGCTGCTGGTCGGCAAACCGCTGACCGATCCGGCCGATACGTTTGCCCGGCTCGAAGCGTCCATGGCGAGCCAGGTGCTGCAGACCGGCGAGCCCGGGCCGTTCAACGCCTGCCTTGCCGGCATCGACCAGGCGCTGACCGATCTCGCCGCGCGCCGCGCGGGACTTCCGCTGTGGCGCTACCTTGGCGGCTCGCGCAATAGCGTGCGCGTTTACGCAAGCGGCCTCGGCCCAGAAGGCGCCGAAGCGATCGCGCAGGCGCATTGGCAGCGCGGATTCCGTGCGTTCAAGCTGAAGGTCGGCTTCGGGCGTACGCGCGATCTCGCGAACCTGCGCGCGTTGCGCGATGCGCTGCCCGCGGCAGCTACGATCATGGTCGACGCGAACCAGGCCTGGTCGTTCGACGAGGCACGGGCGATGGCGCGCGCGCTCGCCGACGCCGACCTCGCATGGCTCGAGGAACCCATCGCCGCCGATCAACCGCTCGCCGTCTGGCAGGCGCTCGCGAACGCTGCGGCCCCGCTCGCGTTGGCGGCCGGGGAAAACCTGTGCAGCACGGCGCTGCTCGACGCGGCCGTTGCATCGGGTGCGGTGCGCGTGCTGCAACCCGATATCGGCAAATGGGGCGGGTATTCGCGCGTGCTCGCGACGGCACGCAAGGCGGTCGGCGCCGGCGTGCGCTTCTGCCCGCACTGGCTCGCGGGCGGCGTGGGCTTGATGGCGTCGCTGCATGTGTGCGCAGCGGCCGGTGGCGGCGACGGATGGGTCGAATGGGACGCGAACCCCAATCCGCTGCGCGATGGCTTTCCGCTGCCCGCGGTCGTCGATGGCCGCGTCGTGCTCACCGACGCGCCCGGGCTCGGCTTCGTGCCCGATGTCGCCGGGCTCCTTTCGTACGAGATCGCGT
>DASSVX010000286.1:0-4191 GCA_035705655.1 Casimicrobiaceae bacterium | reverse complement strand
GCGCTCGCGTACGCGGATGGAATTAGCGAGTTCCATGCCCAGCCGGTCGGCGACTGCAAGTCATTGAATCTACAACCAATAATACACACTTTTGCGCATCTTGGTGCGGTGTGACGCACCAACTTGGAGCATAGCAATGTAACGCGCGCCCCAGCTCGGTGCAAGCGCGGCTCAGGGATAGAACAGATAAAGGCGGTATCCCGCCTGCAACGTCTCGCTCGCATCGAAAAAGAGCCGCACGACGTGCTCGCCGTTGCCTGCGATGCCCTGCCTGACGTCCGTCGCGGCGTAATCGGCCGGCTCGAAGGCGCGGCGCGCGACGACGCGATCGGACGCGTCGGTCAGCGTGAGCTCGAGGTAGGGCCATGCGATCGCGTACGGCGCGCGATTGCGGATCGTTGCGCTGAGCTCGAGCAGCCCGCGATGGCCAGGATCGGCGCGCAGGTCGGATGCATCGATCGACAGCGCTCCCGCATCGCGCAGCGGACCCACGCTGCAGCCGATCGGGCCGCATAACGCCGAGAGAATCGGCCGCGTGAACGGTGCATGCGCGGCCAGCGCATCGCGATACTCGAGCAGCGCCTGCGCGCCGAGCACGGCGAGCAGCAGAACGACGGCAAGCGCATGCAGGAGCCTCGGCCGTTCGCGCAGCGGCTTGCGCGGCTTCCACTCGATGCGCGCGGGCCGCAGGCCCGTGTCTTCCACGACGATCGGCGCATCCGCGGCTTCGGTCGTGGCGGCCGGCTCCGCAGCGTGCGCCGTGGCGCCGGCCATGGCGGGGGCAGCTGCCGCGTTGCTGGCCGGCACCGCATCGGCATCGCGCTCGACGGCGTCGACGCTCTGCGTGTCCGCAGCGTCGTGCGCATCGGGTCCGTGCGACACCGCTGGCACCGGCTGCAACGCGTCGGCGCTGCGCAGCGTCACCGTCGGCCGGCCCGCCGCGAGCTCGTCGGGCAAACCATCGTCGTCGCTTCGTGGCGCATCGAGCGCGACGCGGTGATCGTGCGCGTCGAATACGGCCCGGCAATGCCCGCAGCGCACCTGTCCCTCGCGCAACGCGAGTTGCGCCGCACTGACGCGAAAAACCGTCGCACAACCCGGGCAACGCGTGAACGTTTGCGTTGCCGAAGACGGCGGCGTCTGCGGCTTCGCCTCGGGGCTCACTGGACTACCCTTGTATGCTGATACCGGGTTCGCTGCGATGCGGACTCGGGATCGCGCTTGGGGCGACCCTGCGCGCTCACGCCTGCGCCTTGCGCGTTCCCGCCACGAGCACCCACTCGCCATCGCGTTGCCACACGCTCGTCGCGAACCAGCGCGCATACGCGTCGGTTACCTCCGTCGCCTGCGACGCGAGAATGCCGGACAGCGCAATGCGTCCTCCGGCGCGGGTGCGCGCAGCGAGCGCAGGCGCGAGCACGCGTAGCGGATTGGCAAGGATGTTTGCAACCACGATCGAGAATGTCTGCGGCGCGAGCGCGTCGACCTGCCTGAACTGGCCATGCACGCCATTGGCCAGCGCATTGTCGACGCTGGCACGAACCGCTTGCGCGTCGATGTCGACGCCGCTGACGCACGCGGCGCCGAGCCTTGCCGCAGCGATGGCGAGGACGCCCGAGCCACAACCATAATCGAGCACCGAATCGGTGCGCGCAACCTGCTCGGCGAGCCAGGCGAGGCAAAGGCGCGTGGTCGGATGCGCGCCGGTGCCGAACGCGAGGCCGGGATCCAGCCGGATGTTGACTGCGCCGGGCCGCGGCGGGTCGCGCCACGTGGGCACGATCCACAGGTTGTCGTTGATGCGGATCGGCTCGAACTGCGCCTGCGTTGCGCGCACCCAGTCCTGGTCGGGCAGCGCGTGCGTTTCAAAGACCGGCAATGCCTGCTCGACACAGCGTGCCGCGGTGCGCACGAGCAACGCCGGGTCGCACTCGTTCGCACAAAGCGCCGTCAGGCGCGTGATCGGCCACCAGCCGGGTGCCGCATCGGCCGGCTCGCCGAAGATCGCGCTTTCATCGAGCGTCCCCGCACGCGGATCGGCGGCATCGACCGACAGCGCGCCGGCTTCGAGCAGCGCATCGGACCATCGATCGGCCTGTGCCGCCTCGACATCGAACCGTACGGCGAGGTAACTCACGCGGCCTGCTTCCGCTTCGCGAGCCGCTCCTCGAGGTAATGGATCGAAGTTCCCCCACGCAGGAATTTCTCGTCCAACAGCAGCTCCTGATGCAACGGAATGTTCGTCCGGATGCCGCCGACGACCATCTCCGACAACGCGACACGCATCCTTGCGATCGCCTGCTCGCGCGTTTCGCCGTAGGCGATCACCTTGCCGATCATCGAATCGTAGTTCGGCGGGACGAAATAATTCTGGTAGGCGTGCGAATCGACGCGGATGCCGGGGCCGCCAGGCGCGTGCCAGGCGGTGATGCGTCCGGGCGACGGCACGAACGTCCACGGGTCCTCGGCATTGATGCGGCATTCGATGGCGTGCCCGCGCCGCTGGATGTCGCGCTGGCGAAAGCGCAGCTTCTGGCCGGCGGCGATCCGCAACTGCTCCTGCACGATGTCGATGCCGGTGATCATCTCGGTCACCGGGTGCTCGACCTGCACGCGCGTGTTCATCTCGATGAAGAAGAATTCCTCGTCCTGATAGAGGAATTCGAACGTGCCGGCGCCGCGATAGCCGAGCTTGCGGCATGCGTCCGCGGCACGCTCGGTAATCCTTGCAAGCGCACGCGCATTGACGCCCGGGGCCGGCGCCTCCTCGATGATCTTCTGGTGGCGGCGCTGCATCGAGCAGTCGCGCTCGAACAGGCACAGGGCATTCTTGAATTCGTCGGCGAGGACCTGGATCTCGATGTGGCGCGGATTGCCGAGAAAGCGCTCCAAGTAGACGGTGGCGTTGCCGAATGCCGCGTGCGCTTCCGTGCGCGTGAGCGCGACCGCGGGCAGCAGCGCGGCCTCGGTGTGCACGACGCGCATCCCGCGTCCGCCGCCTCCGCCTGCGGCCTTGATGATCACCGGATAGCCCACCCCGCGCGCAATGCGCACGATTTCCTTCGGATCCTCCGGCAGCGCGCCTTCGGATCCGGGGACGCAGGGCACGCCCGCCTTGGTCATCGCCACCTTGGCACTCACCTTGTCGCCCATCAGCCGGATCGTGTCGGGCCGCGGGCCGATGAACACGAAGCCCGAGCGCTCGACCTTCTCGGCGAAGTCGGCGTTCTCGGACAGGAAGCCGTAGCCCGGATGGATTGCCTGCGCGTCGGTGACTTCGGCGGCCGCAATGATCGCCGGGATGTTCAGGTAGCTTTGCGCCGACGGTGCCGGACCGATGCATACCGACTCGTCGGCGAGCGCCACGTATTTGGCGTCGCGGTCGGCCTCGGAATGCACGACCACCGTCTTGATGCCGAGCTCGCGGCACGCGCGCTGGATGCGCAGCGCGATTTCCCCCCGGTTGGCGATCAGGACCTTGTCGAACAGCTTGTCGGGACTGCGAGCCGGCATGTCAGTATTGCCGAGCCGGTGGGGGTCGTCCCATCCTAGCCGATCACGAAAAGCGGCTGCCCGAACTCGACCGGCTGCCCGTTCTCGACGAGAATGGCCTTGATCGTTCCGCTCGCGTCAGCCTCGATTTCGTTCATCAGCTTCATCGCTTCGACGATGCAGAGCGTGTCGCCCTGGGCAACCGTGTCGCCGACTTCGACGAACGGTGCAGCACCCGGCGACGCGCAGCGATAGAACGTGCCGACCATGGGGCTCTTGACGGTATGCCCTTCGTCGACGGGTGCGACTGGCGCTTCGGGCACCGGGGCGATTGCGACCGGCGCCGGCATCGCGAGCTGGTGCTGCGGATGGAACATCAACGGTTGCGGCGTCTGCACCACCGCGCGGGTGATTCGCACGCGTTCTTCGCCTTCCTGGATTTCAAGTTCCGCGATCCCCGACGTTTCGACGAGGTCGATCAACGTCTTGAGCTTGCGCAAATCCATGGCGTGGCCTCATGCGCTGCGCGCGCGAAGGAAGACGCGAGTTTGCCGCAGATAGGCGCTTTTGTCCAGAAGTTAGCGGCACTTAGCCGCCGACGCTCGCCGCGCGCTCGGGCATCGGGCGCTCACGCCTGCGGCAGCAGACGGGAAAGGAGGCCGTCGAGCGCCGAGCGTTTGAGCGGGCCGAGTTGCGTAT
>DASSVX010000285.1:0-3736 GCA_035705655.1 Casimicrobiaceae bacterium | reverse complement strand
CCGTTCTTCACCACGAAGGACGTCGGCAAGGGCTCGGGTCTCGGGCTGTCGCAGGTGTACGGCTTCATCAAGCAGTCGGACGGACACGCCAAGATCTACAGCGAACCCGGTGACGGGACCACGATCAAGCTCTACCTGCCGCGGCTCGTCACGGCCGGGGATGCGGTCGACACGTCCGCGGACGTTTCGACGCTGCCCGCAGGGAACACCGGCCGCGTCGTGCTCGTCGTCGAGGACGACGAGGACGTGCGCGCGCACGCGGTCGCGATCCTGAGCGAGCTCGGCTACTCGGTGCTCGAAGCCGCGGAGGGCGCGGTGGCGCTACGCGTGCTCGACGCGCAACCCGACATCGGCATGCTGTTCACGGATGTCGGGCTGCCGGGCGGGCTCAACGGGCGCCAGCTCGCCGACGCGGCGCGCAGCCGCTATCCCGAGCTGCTCGTGCTGTTCACCACCGGTTATGCGCGCAACGCAATCGTCCACCAGGGCCGTCTCGATCCCGGCGTCGAGCTCATCACGAAGCCGTTCACGTTCGCCGCGCTCGCGAACAAGGTGAACGCGATTTTCGAGCAGCACGAGCGGCCGCCGCGTGCGCCGGCGCTTTGAGCCTTTTCGGCGCGGACCGATTCAACGCCGTCGCAGCCAGAGGCTGCCGCCAACGTTGCGCAGGCACAGCGGCATGCGCTCGGCAAAACGCTGCGCGTGAAAGTGCTCGAGGAACGTGTTGAACAGCACTATCTCGAATGCGGCGTTGTACGCCAGGAACGCGCGCAAGACGTATGCCTCGTTGAACGCCTTCCCCTGGTAGAGCCATTCGGGCGGATACTCGAACGGAAAGAACACGTCGTGGAAGTGGACGTGAACGCCGGATCGAAGCCGCGGAAGGATCTCGGCGAAAAGGTGATTGACGTCGCTTCCGGCCTTGCTGACGTGCGACGAATCGACGAACAGGATGTCGTTGGCGTCGAGCGTCGTGAAGTGCGACAGCGGCACGTCCTGCAGCGGCTTCGCGATGATGTCGATCGCGGTGCGGTCGGTGTCGCGGATCAGCGCGAGGAAGCGCGCCGGTTCGGGCTCGACGAACGTGCATCGCAGCCGGCCGCCGAAGTGCAGGTCGTTCACGTCGAGCATCAGGCACGACGAATTGCCGGAGCCGACCTCGACGATCCGCTTCGGCGCGAGATGGCGGATCATCGCGTAGAGAAATATTCCGTCCGACCACGCGTAGCCGGGATTTTCGAGCCCGTAGCGGAGCTGTCCGATCGGATCGGCACCGAACGGCAGGTCGCGATAGTAGCCTTCGAGCAGCGACAGCAGCGCAAGCTGGCCGGGCTCGTTGAGGTCGATGCCCGGAAGCTCGCGCGGGAACGGCGCAAACAGGCGCGCCGAGTTCGCGCGAAGATCGGCGATCGACGCAATCGGCGAGTAATAGTGGCCCGGAGGCACGTAACGCGGCTCGGGACCCGCCCACTGCAGCAGCATGTCGCGCTCGCTCGTCAGTGCCGCATGGCATCCGCGCAGCGTGTCGCGCTGCAGCAGCAGCGCCTCGCGTTCACCGGCGAGGCTGCGTTGCGATTCGAGCAGGGCGTCGCGCTCGGCGACGAGCGCATCGCGCGCTGCGATCAGGCGACCGAGCGGTGGGAGCCGCTTCAGCGCGCGCTTCAGGGGTTCGATCATGGTCGGGGTGAGAGGATTCGAACCTCCGGCCTCTACGTCCCGAACGTAGCGCTCTACCAGGCTAAGCTACACCCCGTTTCCGACACCGGTTTGCGCTTCGCGGGGCCCGGGAAATCAGTAACTGCGCCGCGCAGCGAAAGTCGATAATTGTAGCAGACCCGACGCGGCAGGCGACGCCGGCAGCACGGCAAGACATGCGCCCGCCGCCTCGGCTTGCGCCTGTGCAAGCTGCTGCGCATACGACAGTGCGCCGGTTCGATGCAACGCCGCCACCACCGGGGCGAAATCGGTCAATCCGCCGCCCGCGACCGCATGACGGATCACCTCCGCCTCGGCGCGCGTTCCCACCGCGAGCGCACGGATCAGCGGCAGCGTCATCTTGCCTTCGGCGAGATCGTCGCCGAGGTTCTTGCCGATCTCGGCCTCCGCACCGGAATAGTCGAGAACATCGTCCATGATCTGGAATGCGATGCCGAGGTGCGTCCCGTAGCGCGCGAGCGCGTCCTCGCATTGCGCATTCGCGTCGCCGAGGACGGCACCGAGACGCCCCGCGGCTTCGAACAGCTTCGCCGTCTTGCGCTCGATCACCGCGAAGTACGCGCGCTCGTCGAGCGCGGCGTCGCCGGCGTGCATCAACTGCAGCACTTCGCCTTCGGCGATCAGGTTCGTCGCATCGGCGATGATCGAGAGCACGCGCATCCGGTCGACGCTGACCATCAGCTGGAACGTGCGCGAATAGAGGAAGTCGCCGACGAGGACGGAGGCGGGATTGCCGAATTCGGCGTTCGCCGTCGCGTGCCCGCGCCGCAGCTGCGACTCGTCGACGACGTCGTCGTGCAGCAGCGTCGCCGTGTGGATCATTTCGATGGCCGCGGCGAGCGTATGGTGGTCGCGGCCGGCGTAGCCGCATGCGCGCGCAGCGAGCAGCAGCAGCGCCGGGCGCAGCCGCTTGCCACCGCCGGCGATGATGTAATTGGCGACCTGGCGGATGAGCACGACGTCGGAGCGCAGGCTTTCGCGCAGAACGCGGTCGACCGCGGCCATGTCGTCGCCGATGGCGGGATTGAGAAAGTCGAGGCTCACAAAGGGCGTCAACAGCAGCGTTGGCGAAACATTCGACCGCGCGTGAAGGCACGTCGCTCGCGCAACGCCCCGCAGGGAGCGGCCATTCTACCGGAGAGACGGGGCGGATTCACTTCGCGGGCGAATCGCGCTATAATCCAAGGCTTTTCCCATTGACGGGAGTTCGACTCATGTACGCGGTCGTAAAAACCGGCGGCAAGCAATACAAGGTTTCCGCCGGCGAAAAACTCAAGGTAGAACAGATACCGGCGGACGTGGGCGCGGAAGTGGTCCTGGACCAGGTGCTGATGGTTGGCGGGGGCGACAACGTTCGCGTCGGCCAGCCTACCGTCGCAGGCGCGACGGTCACGGCCACCGTCGTTGCGCACGGGCGCGGCGAAAAGGTCCGGATCTTCAAGATGCGCCGGCGCAAGCATTACCAGAAGCACCAGGGGCATCGCCAGAACTACACCGAGCTTCGCATCGAAGCGATCGTCGGCTGAAGGAGAGACACGGATGGCACACAAGAAAGCAGGCGGCAGTTCGAGGAACGGCCGCGATTCCGAATCGAAGCGCCTTGGCGTCAAGGTCTATGGCGGCGAAGCGATTCGCGCCGGCGGCATCATCGTTCGCCAGCGCGGTACGCGCATTCACCCGGGCCGCAACGTCGGCCTCGGCAAGGATCACACGCTGTACGCGCTCGTCGACGGCAAGGTGAACTTCGGCGTGCGCGGCGAGCGGCAGCACAAGTACGCGAACGTCGAGCCGCAGGAAGCGGCGTAACCCGAAGCACGGTCAACCGAAAAGGGGCCAGGGTCGACTTTTCCGCAGGGAAAGTCGACCCTGGCCCCTTTTCGTTTCTATCGCCGCTCGATGAAGTGCAGCATCCCGAGCGCGATCGCGGTGAAGAAGGCAAGCGGAAACACCGCTGAGAAGAGCGGCGGCCAATCGTTCAGCACCCCGAGGTTCGAGAAGAGCCTGCCGAGCAGGAAGAACG
>DASSVX010000284.1:0-4621 GCA_035705655.1 Casimicrobiaceae bacterium | reverse complement strand
CTGCACGGCGTCATCATCCAGTCGGGCAACGATGCGTCGATTGCGATTGCCGAGCTCGTTGGCGGTACCGAGGAAGGCTTCGTCGACAGGATGAACCAGGAAGCGGCGAAGCTCGGCATGACGGGAACGCATTTCACCAATGCGGACGGCCTCCCCGACCCGCAGCATTACTCGACGGCGGCCGACCTCGCGAAGCTGACCGTCGCGCTGGTGCGTGATTTTCCCGAGTACTACCCGCTGTATGCGCAGAAGGAATATCGCTACAACAACATCACGCAATCGAATCGCAACCGGCTGTTGTGGACCGATCCGTACGTCGACGGCGTCAAGACGGGCCACACCGATGCGGCCGGGTTCTGCCTCGTCGCATCCGCCAAGCGCGGCGACCGCCGCCTCGTGTCGGTCGTCCTCGGTGCAGGCTCCGATTCGTCGCGTGCCGCGGAGAGCCAGAAACTGCTCAACTGGGGCTTCCAGTCGTTCGATACGGTGGCGCTTTACCAGTCGGGCAAGCCGGTGACCACGCTGCGCGTGTTCAAGGGTGCGAAGCACGACGTCACCGCCGGGTTCCTCGCCGATCGCTACCTCACGCTGCCCAAGGGGAAGGCGGACAAGCTCGCGCTGACGCTCGAATCGAAGGACCCGCTCGTCGCACCGGTGCTGAGCGGCCAGGCCGTCGGAATCGTCAAGGTGGCGCTCGAGGGCAAGCCGGTTGCCGAGTTTCCGCTGATCGCGCTCGAGCAGGTTCCGCTTGCCAATCTCTTCGGCCGCGCCGTCGATACGGTTCGGCTCTGGTTCACCAGCCACCAGGGGAAATCATGATCGACGCCGACCGTGTCGTCTACCTGAACGGAGAATTCCTCCCGCTTCGCGACGCGAAAATCTCCGTGCTCGACCGCGGCTTCATTTACGGCGACGGCGTCTACGAAGTGGTGCCGGTGTACGCGCGGAAGCCCTTCCGGATGCCGCAACACCTTGCGCGGCTGACGCACAGCCTCGACGGCATTCGCCTCGCCGACCCGCATCGCGATCGGTGGGCGGCGCTGATTGGCGAGCTGATCGGGCGCCAGCCGTTCGACAACCAGGCCGTCTACCTGCAGGTCACGCGCGGCGTTGCCAAGCGCGACCACGCGTTTCCGCAAGGCGTCACGTCGACGGTGTTCATGATGAGCAATCCGCTCGCGCTGCCAACGCGCGAGCAGGTCGAGCACGGCGTTGCCGTGATTACCGCCGAGGACAACCGGTGGCTGCGCTGCGACCTCAAGACGATTTCGCTCGTCGGCAACGTGCTGATGCGCGAGCTTGCCGCCGACCACGACGCGATCGAGACGGTGATGTTCCGCAACGGCTGCCTCACCGAGGCGTCGGCGTCGAACGTGCTGATCGTGCACGAGGGCACGATCATCGCTCCGCCGAAGGACAACCTGATCCTGCCAGGCATCACTTACGATGCGACGCTCGAAATCGCGAACGCGATCGGCGTTCCGCTCGAGGTGCGCGCCGTGACGCGCGCCGAAGCGCTCGGCGCCGACGAAATGTGGCTGTCGTCGTCGTCGAAGGAAGTGCTCGCGATCACGCGCGTCGACGGCCAGGCGTTCGCCGGCGGCGCGCCGGGTCCCGTCTTCCGGCGTGTGTGGGAAGCATTTCAGGCGCGAAAACGATAGTCGCACCGAAATAGGGTCAGAGACGACTTTCGGCGCATGAGCGCGGCAGTGGGGCCGATGGTCGGCGAAAGTCGTCTCTGACCCTATTTATCGGCAGGCGGCGGCGTTCCGCCGAACTGGCCATGCTGGAACACGAGACCCTGTCCGGGTGCGCGCTCCACGGTCATCACCTCGCCGATGAACAGCACGTGATCCCCGGCGTGGTGTCGCGCGTGGTGGCGGCATTCGAACCAGGCGATGCACCCGTCGATCAGCGGCGCATCCGACCACCCCAGCCGATAGGGGACGTTCGCGAAGCGGTCAGCATGCGGTCGCGAGAAGCGCCGCGCGAGCTCCACCTGCCCCGCCGCGAGTACGTTGACCGAGTAGCGCGGGCTCGCGTCGAACGCGGCGAGGCTCGTCGAGCGCTGCGACAGCGTCCACAGGATCAGCGGCGGATCGAGCGACGCGGAACTGAACGAGTTGGCGGTGAATCCCACGTAGCGGGCGTCGGGCGCGCGGGCGCAGACGATCGTGACGCCGGTCGCGAACTGTGCCAGCGCATCGCGCAGCTGCCGCTCGTTGAAGGCTGTCGTGCCGGTTCCGGCGTGGCGGCCCTTGCCTGACATGCCGGCAATGTACCGCAAGGCCCTGCGGTGCCGTTCGACGCAGTCCTTTGGAGGGATGCAGTTTCGCCCGCTTGCTACACTTTGTGTCCTCGCGTGAATCCGCACCCCCAACAAGATGCCGGACACCTTGCAGAAAGTGATCGCGAACCGCTATGCCGGGCGCGACCTGCCCGTGGCGCTCGTGCTTCCCGACGGCGCCCGCGTGCCGCTATCGTCGAAGCCCGAAGTCGACGTCATCGCCCGCTCGCTCGCCGGGCTGCGGGCGCTTGCCGCGCCGGCGCTGGGGCGGCTTGCACGCGCGTACGTACGCGGCGACGTCGACTTCACCGGGAGTGCGCGGCGCGTCCTCGCCATCGCCGAGCGGATGGTCGGCGACATCGCGCACGGCCAGGAAAGCGCCCGCGCGAAGCTGTTGACGTTCGCGCACCACCGACGCAGCAATCGCAGCAACATCTCGCACCACTACGACGTGTCGAACGCGTTCTACCGCATGTGGCTCGATGCGCGCATGGTCTATTCGTGCGCCTATTTCAGGAAACCGGACGACACGCTCGACGATGCCCAGGCGCAGAAGATCGACCATATCTGCCGCAAGCTGCGCCTTGCGAAGGGTGAGCGCTTCCTCGACATCGGCTGCGGCTGGGGCGCGCTGATCCTCTGGGCGGCCGAGAACTATGGCGTCCACGCAACGGGCATCACGCTGTCGCGCAACCAGTTCGAGCACGTGCGGCGCGAGATCGTCGCGCGCGGGCTTTCCGATCGCGTCCGCGTCGAATTGCGCGATTACGCCGATTTGCCCGACCAGGAAGCGTTCGAGAAGATCGCGAGCGTCGGCATGTTCGAGCACGTCGGGCCGCGCAACTACGGCCGCTATTTCGGCAAGATCCGCCGCCTCCTCGTCCCCGGCGGCTTCGTGCTGAACCATGGCATCACGCACAACCAGCTCACCGGCCGCGCGCTCGGCAGCGGCATCGGCGAGTTCGTCGAGGAATACGTGTTCCCGGGGGGCGAGCTCGCCCACGTGTCGCGCGTCACGGAAGGTCTCGCCGCGCAGGGCCTCGAGATGGTCGACGGCGAGGCGCTGCGCGAGCATTACGCGAAGACGCTATGGCACTGGGTGGACCGGCTCGAGGCGCATGCGGACGCGGCGCGCGCGGAGGTGGGCGAGGAGAAATACCGGGTGTGGCGGATCTACATGGCGGGGTCGGCGCACGCATTCGACCGCGGCTGGCTTTCGCTGTGGCAGTTGCTGGCCGGCAAGCCGTGTGCCGATGGCCGGCTGCCGCATCCGCTGACGCGGGAGTACATGTACGCGCGCTCGAACGGCACGGCGTAACGCGGCCGTTGTGTTGGGCGAAGGCGGCCGCATATTCGCAAGTCGGGCCTTCAATGCGCCCTATCGGAGCCGCAAATGGATTCGCCAATCGGAGTTCCCATCGTCGCGCAGGTGAGTGCGCTCGAATTTCCCTGCACGTTCCCGATCAAGATCATGGGCCGCACCCGCGATGGCTTCGCGCAGGCCATCGCCGACATCGTGTGCCGGCATGCGCCCGATTTCGACCCGGGCGCGCTCGAGATGCGCACGTCGAGCGCCGGCAATTACCTGTCGATGACCGCGACGATCAACGCGACGTCGCGCGAGCAGCTCGACGATCTCTACCGCGAGCTGGTCGCACACCCGATGGTGGCGATGGTGCTGTGAACCCGGCGGTGGCGCTCGGCGCATGCAGACGGACCGCGCGCCCGATTTCCTGACGCGGCGCGCGGCGTTGCCTGTCGCGACGATCCGCCCGCTCGGCCACACCGGCTACGAAGCCACCTGGCGCGCGATGCAGGCATTCACCGACGCGCGCTCCGCGGAAACCGGCGACGAGATCTGGCTCACCGAGCACGAACCGGTCTACACGCTCGGACTCGCGGGACGGCGCGAGCATCTGTTGCGCGGCAATGGCATCCCGGTGATCAAGGTCGACCGCGGCGGTCAGATCACCTATCACGGTCCGGGCCAGCTCGTCGCCTACCTGCTGTTCGATCTTCGGCGCGCGAGGCTCGGCGTGCGCGAGATGGTCCGGCGCATCGACGGCGCGGTGATAACATGGCTTGCGACCCTTGGCATCCGCGCTTACGGCAAGACATCGGCGCCCGGCGTTTACGTCGAACACGTCGGCGTCGAGGCGAAAATCGCCGCGCTCGGATTGCGCGTGCGCAACGGCTGCACGTACCACGGCGTCGCCGTCAACATCGACATGGACCTCGCTCCCTTCGCCGACATCGATCCCTGCGGCTACCCGGGACTCGCGGTGACGCAGCTCGCCGATTTCGGCGTGCGAACCACGGTGGACGACGCGGGTC
>DASSVX010000283.1:0-3978 GCA_035705655.1 Casimicrobiaceae bacterium | reverse complement strand
CCGACGGCGCTGTGCCAGACGATCTTGTTCGACGTCGACGTGCCGTTGGTGACGAAGAACAGCTCGTCGGTGTTGAAGATGCGCGCGGCGTTGCGCTCGGACGCGGCAACCGGCCCCGAATGGTCGAGGAGCTGGCCGAGCTCGTCGACCGAATTGCACACGTCGGCGCGCAACAGGTTCTCGCCGAAGAACTGATGAAACATCTGTCCTGCCGGGCTCTTCAGGAAGGCGACGCCCCCTGAATGGCCCGGGCAGTGCCACGAGTACGAGCCGTCGTTCGCGTAGTGGACGAGCGCGCGGAAGAACGGCGGCGCGACGCTGTCGAGATACGTGCGCGCTTCGCGCAGGATGTAGCGCGCCACGAACTCGGGCGTGTCCTCGTTCATGTGGATGAAGCCGTTCAGCTGGCGCAGGATGTCGTTCGGGATGTGGCGCGACGTGCGCGTCTCGCCGTGCAGGAAGACCGGGATTTCGGAGTTGCGGAAGCGGATCTCCTCGACGAACGCGCGGAGGTTCGCGAGCACCGCGCGCGTCTCGTCGGGCGAGCCCGCGCCGAACTCCTCGTCGTCGATCGACAGGATGAATGCGGAGGCGCGCGACTGCTGCTGCGCGAGACCGGCAAGGTCGCCGTAGCTCGTCACGCCCAGCACTTCGGTGCCCTCGGCCTCGATGGCGCGGGCGAGCGCGCGAATGCCGAGGCCGCTGGCGTTTTCCGAACGGTAGTCCTCGTCGATGATGACTACCGGAAAGCGGAATTTCATTGCGTTCTCCGATGGCGCCGGCAGCGCGGCGCGAAGCGTGTAGAGAGACTGGCGCGGGGCCGATAGTTCCCGGGGGGCGGCTCGCTGTCCGTCGTTTATCCGGCGCGCATTGTGCGCCACGCGGCGCGAGCCGGGATGCCGTTCAGATAATTCCCCGCTCGGGATACGGCGCGTGCAGAGCGATGCGCGCGTAACCGAGCCGCGCGAGGTCGATGGATTCGAAGCGCCCGCGGACGATCAGCTCGGCGATCGCGCGCCCCGCCGCGGGCGCGTGCATCATGCCATGGCCGGAAAAGCCCGCGACGACGTGGAAATTGGCGAGGCGCCCGCTGCCGTTGCCGATCACCGGGTTGCCGTCGAGCTCGTTCTGCTCGTAGAGCCCCGACCAGGTGCGCCGGCAGCGGCACGCCTCGAACGCCGGAAAACGTTGCGCGAGTGCCGGCCAGACGGCGCGCTCGAAGTAGTCGTGGTCG
Organism: Casimicrobiaceae bacterium; assembly: GCA_035705655.1. Classification (GTDB taxonomy): domain Bacteria; phylum Pseudomonadota; class Gammaproteobacteria; order Burkholderiales; family Casimicrobiaceae; genus VBCG01. The sequence goes on along the minus strand of DASSVX010000283.1, from coordinate 2,744 downwards.
ACATCGAAGTTGTAGCCGCGCGGCTCGGCCGAATCGACGAGCCCGCCGGAATAGCCGCGGCCTTCCGGGCGAAAGGCGAGCCGTGCCGTGTCCTTCACGTAGGGCAGCGGCTCGATCGCATTCGGCGTTTCGAAATAGTGCTCGAAGCGGCGCAGCGGCTCGATCGGCAGCGGCATGTCCACCATCGCCGCGACCTGCTGCGCCCACGCACCCGCCGCGTTCACGATGACATCGGCGCACAGCGTGGCGCCTGACGCAAGCCGCAGCGCCCGCACCGCGGCGGCATCGTGGTCGATGGCGACGACACGATCGTCGACGTACGCTGCACCGAGCGCGCGCGCCTTGCTGCGCAACCCCTGCAGCAAGCCGTTGGGATCGCACCAGCCGTCCTCGGGCGTCAGCACGCCGGCGGCGATGCCCTCGACGTTCATCGACGGAAAGCGCGCGCGCAGCGCCTCGGCGTCGAGCCAACGGGCGTCGACGCCGTGCGAATGCTGCGCGTCGCAATTGCGGCGCAGCACGTCGACGTCGCCCGGGCCGACGATGAAGAGGTAGCCGCCCTCGTGCCATTCGACATGCGCAGGCTCCCCGTCGACCGCGAGCGTTTCGCCGGCCGAGGCGATGAACGGGATGCTGAAGTTCGACATCTCGAGGTTCTCGGGGCACGAGAACTGCCGGCGCGCACCCCCGGACGCGCGCAGCGTCGAGGCGAATTCGTAGGTGCGGTCGGGCTCGATCACGGCGACATCGGCGGCCGGCGCCAGCCGCTTCAGGAAGTAGGCAACCGCCGAGCCGATGATCGCGCCGCCGACGATTGCGACGTCGTAGTTCGCTCGCACCGAGTGCTGCCATTCGCCGCGTTGCTGAAAAGGGACGCTGCTCATGGCTGTCCGGGGAGGTGATCGTGCAATGCGTTCATCATTGTCGGGTACCATCGTGCCTGTCTACCCGCCGCCCGCCGCACCGCCGCGCAGCCGGCGCGCGAGGTCCGGCGACGGCCGCGACTCGTATCCACTGCGCACCCTTTCCCATGGCCCTCAATCTGTTCAGCCGGCTGATGCCGCCCGAAAAGAGCTTCACCAGCCTTTTCTGCGAGCAGGCCGGTTGCATCGTCGACGCCGCCCTGGAGTTGCGCGACATGGTCGGCCCGCGCCAGGTGGGCATCGAGGCGCACATCGCGTCGATCCGCACGATCGAGACGAAGTCCGACGCGGTCGTGCGCCAGATATTCCTGTCCGCCAATCGCACGTTCAACGCGCCGATCGACCGCGAGGACATCCTGGCGCTCGCGCACGAGCTCGACGATGTCGTCGACCTGATCGAGGATACCGCGAAGGGCATCCAGCGCTACGCATTGACGGTGTTTCCCGAGGAAATGCAGACGATGGTGAACGCGGTGGTCGAAAGCGCCGAGCTCCTCAAGAAGGCGGTTCCGTTCCTCGACTCGATCACGCGCGACTTTCGCGAGATCTACGGCATCTGCCAGCGCATCGGCCAGATCGAGGAGCACGCCGACGAGTCGTTCGACGCGGCGCTGTCGCGCATTCGAAGCGAGCTTCGCGAAGGCAAGCTGGACACGATCGGCTATCTCGACCAGAAGGAGCTGTACGAGTGGATCGAGCGCGTCGTCGACAAGTGCGACGACGTCGCGAACCAGCTGCAGACGATCACCGCGAAGCACGTCTAGGATGAAACGACCCCCACGCTCGCCACGCCCGCTGTCCCCAAAGGGGGCGCCGTCAGTGGCTTGGGGCGGCCCGGCGCCACCGACACGCCGTTGATGGAGACTGCCGGGCTCGGCCCCGTCCTCGTGTTCGGCCTGGTCGCCGTCGCGCTGCTGTTCGACTTCATGAACGGGCTGCACGACGCGGCAAACTCGATCGCCACCGTCGTCTCGACGCGCGTGCTGAAGCCGCGCACGGCGGTCATGTGGGCGGCGTTCTTCAACTTCATCGCCTTTGCGGTCTTCGGGCTGCACGTCGCGAACACGATCGGCACGGGCATCGTCGATGCGAACGTGATCGACGCGCACGTGATCTTCGGCGCGCTGACGGGCGCCATCGCGTGGAATGCGCTCACCTGGGCGCTCGGGCTTCCGTCGTCGAGCAGCCACGCGCTGATCGGCGGCCTCGCGGGGGCCGGCGTCGCGAAAGCGGGATGGGGCGCGGTCGTGTTCGGCGGGCTCGGCAAGACGGCGCTCGGCATCGTGCTGTCGCCGCTGCTGGGCTTCGCGCTCGCGCAGCTCATCGCCGTCATCGTGCTGTGGGCGAACATCCGCTCGACGCCGTTCGCCGTCGACCGGCGCTTTCGCGTGCTGCAGCTCATCTCGGCCGGGCTCTATTCGCTCGGCCATGGCGGCAACGACGCGCAGAAGACGATGGGCATCATCGCGGTGCTGCTCTATTCGCAGGGGATGCTGGGCGGGACGTTCCACGTGCCGTTCTGGGTGGTGATTGCGTGTCAGCTCGCGATGGCGCTCGGCACGCTGATGGGCGGCTGGCGCATCGTGCACACGATGGGCTCGCGGATCACGCACCTCAAACCGATCCAGGGCTTCTGTGCCGAGACCGGTGGCGCCATCACGCTGTTCCTGGCGACGGGATTAGGCGTGCCGGTGTCGACCACGCACACGATCACCGGCGGCATCGTCGGCGTCGGCTGGGTCAACCGTCCGAAGAGCGTGCGCTGGCGCGTCGCCTTCCGCATCATCTGGGCCTGGCTGTTCACGATCCAGGCGGCGGCGT
>DASSVX010000282.1:0-7732 GCA_035705655.1 Casimicrobiaceae bacterium | reverse complement strand
TTCGACGAGACGCAACGCCTGCTGAAGGAGACCGAACGCCGCTCGTCCGAGCTCGCCGTGATCAACAGCATCCAGCAAGGGATGGCAAAGGAGCTCAACTTCCAGGCCATCGTTGACGTTGTCGGCGACCAGCTGCGCCGGATGTTCGCCACCGGCGACATGACGATCGCCTGGAACGACTACAAGACCGCGACCGTCCGCCCGCTGTACGTCTACGAGCACGGCAAGCGGCTCACGCTGCCGCCAAGGCCGTACGACGCCGAAAAGCCGATCAACCGCGCATTGCGAACCGGCCGGCCGGTAGTGTTGGGCGACCGAGCCGCGATGGATGCCATCGGCGTCACGACGCTGGAAGGAACGGACACCAGCCTGTCGTGCGTCTTCGTCCCGGTGATGGTCGGCGAACGCCTGGTTGCCGTCATCTGGATCGAAAGCTTCGAGCGCGAGCACGCGTTCGACGACGCGCAGGTGCATCTGCTATCGACAATCGCAGCGTCGATGGGCGTGGCGCTCGAGAACGCGCGGCTGCTCGCGGAAACACAGCGCAACGCGCGCGAATCGTCGGCGCTGTCGGACGTGGGGCGCGACCTGTCGTCGACGCTCGACCTCGCCACGGTGATGGACCGCATCGCCGGCCATGCCAAGGCAATGCTGAGCGCCGGCAACAGCGCCATTTTTCTGCCCGACGCCGATGGCCGGAACTACCGCGCGCTGGTCGCGCTGGGCGATCTCGCCGACCAACTGAGGGCCTCGGTGGTCGAGCCCGGGCACGGCATCATCGGTTCGCTCATCGAAAGCGGCCGGCCGGAGCTCATCAACGATACGGCGGCCGATCCGCGCGCGCTGCAGATTGCGGGCACCGAGATGCGCCGGGACGAGCGGCTGATGGTGGTGCCGCTGCTCGGCGGCGAGACTGTGCAAGGCGCGATGGCGGTGTGGCGCAGCGGCGGCAGCCCGTTCGAGGCGCACGAGCTCGAGTTCCTCGTGGGATTGTCGCGGCAGGCGGCGATCGCGCTCAAGAACGCGCAGCTCTACCGCGAGACGCAGGAGGCGCTGGAGCAGCAGACTGCCAGCGCCGAGGTATTGCAGGTGATTGGCAGCTCGATGGCCGACGCGCAGCCGGTGTTCGACAAGATCGCGCAGAGTTGCGGCCAGCTCTTCGCCAGCGAACAGGTCGGCGTATTCCTGCTCGGCGACGACGGACTTCTGCACGCCGGCACCTGGTACGGCGCGGCGATGGAGGCGGTCGTTCGCACGTTCCCCAAGCCGCTCGAGCAGACTATCACCGCCCAGGTGCTGCGCGAGCGCGCGCCCGTGCACATAGCCGACGCCGCAGCGCTGAAGGACGCTCCCGCTACGCTGCGCGAAATGCAAACCCTCATCGGCAACTTCTCGGCGGTGTGGGTGCCGATGTTGTGGGAGGGGCGCGGCGTTGGTTCGATCTGCCTGCTGCGCCAGCCGGTCAAGGCGTTCTCCGACAAGGAACTCGCGCTGCTGAAGACGTTCGCCGACCAGGCGGTGATCGCGGTGCAGAACGCGCGGCTGTTCAATGAAACAAAAGAGGCACTCGATCAGCAGACAGCGACCGCGGAAATCCTGAAAGTCATCAGCCGCTCGCCAACTGACGTGCAGCCGGTGCTGGACGCTGTCGCGGAGGCCGCCGGCCGACTGTGCCGCGCCGAGGGAAGCCGCGTCTGGCTGGTCGACGGCGATCGGTTGCGCGCGATGACGAGCTATGGACCCGCTGACGCCGACTCGCGCGGCGAAACGCTACCGATCCGAACCACGTCGATCGCTGGGCGCGCGGTGCTGGAGCGGCGATGCATTCACCTGCATGACGTGTTGCCGCTGATCGAGACCGAATATCCGGACGTGCGCGAACTCCAGGCGCGCCACGGATTTCGCACGGTGCTGAACGTGCCGCTGCTTCAGGACGGCGAGGCCATCGGCGTCATCGCCATGCTGCGCAGGGAGGTGCGTCCGTTTTCTGCGTCGGAGATCGCCCTCGTGCAGACGTTCGCCGACCAGGCGGTGATCGCAATTCAGAACGTGCGACTCTTCAAGCAGACGCAGGAAGCGCTCGATCGCCAGACGGCGACGTCCGACATCTTGCGCGTCATCAGCGGCTCGCCGACCGACGTGCAGCCCGTGTTCGACGCAATCGTCGAGGCCGCGCTCAGGCTGCTGCCAGCGACGTTCGCCGTGCTGCTGCGCCGCGATGGGGCTTTCTACCGGATAGGCGCGACAGCGAACCGCGACGAGGCGCAGCGCCGGCGCAGGCTGGACGAACACCCGGCGCGAGTGCCGATCGATCCCGCGGCGAACTTCCCGTCGCGCGTCTTCGTCAGCAAGGCGATGCTGCATATTCCGGACTGGTCGGCGATCGAGCTGCCGCCGCACGAGCGGACGGTCTTCGAGGGCACGAGCCTCCATTCGTCGCTGATGCTGCCGCTCGTGTGCGACGGCGATTGCGTCGGCGTGCTGGCGATCGCGCACGCCAAGGCACATGCCTACAGCGACGGCGAGATCGCGCTGGCGCAGTCGTTCGTCGACCAGGCGGTGATCGCGATTCAGAACACGCGGCTGTTCAACGAGACGAAGGAAGCGCTGGAACAGCAGACTGCCACTGCTGAAGTGCTCCAGGTCATCAGCAGCTCGGTGTCGGACACGGCGCCGGTGTTCGACAAGATCCTCGACAGCTGCCAGCGTCTGTTCACCGCGCACCAGCTCGCGGTCATGCTCGTGCGCGAGGACGGTCGCGTATATCCCGCAGCGTGGCGCGGGTCGGCGTTCGATACGCTGATGCGGGACATCGGATCGATGCCGCTCGATGCGACGTTCACCGGGCAGGCAATCCGCGAGCGACGCCCGGTCCGGGCCACCGATCAGGAAGCGCTTGCGATGGGCTATCCCGGGATCGACAGGCTCGTGGAAACCGTCGGCCACTACACCTCGGTATACAGCCCGATGTTCTGGGAAGGCCGCGGTATTGGCGCCATATGCGTGTTCCGCCAGCCGCCGCGGCCGTACACCGACAAGGAGGTGGAGCTGCTGCGAATCTTTTCGGACCAGGCGGCGATCGCAATCCAGAACGCGCGCCTGTTCAACGAAGCGCGCGATGCGCGCGCGGCGGCCGAAACCGCGAACGAAGCCAAGAGCGCGTTCCTTGCAACCATGAGCCACGAGATTCGCACGCCGATGAATGCGGTGATCGGCATGAGCGGTCTCCTGCTCGACACGAAGCTCGACGCGGAACAGCACGATTACGCATCGACGATCCGCGATTCGGGCGACGCGCTGCTCACCATCATCAACGACATCCTCGACTTTTCGAAGATCGAGGCGGGAAGGATGGACATCGAGGCGCACCCGTTCGACCTGCGGGAATGCGTCGAGTCGGCGCTCGACCTCGTCAGCACGCGCGCCGCGGAAAAGCATCTCGACATCGCCTACGTCTTCGAAGGCGACGTTCCTGCCGCCGTGAACGGCGACGTGACACGGCTGCGACAGGTCCTGCTCAACCTGCTGTCCAACGCGGTGAAGTTCACCGAGGCGGGCGAGGTCGTGCTGACCGTAAGCGCCGGAATGCAAGACGCTGCACACGAGCTGCACTTCGCCATTCGCGACACGGGCATCGGCCTCACCGACGCCGGACTCGCGCGGCTGTTCCGGTCATTTTCGCAGGCCGACTCGTCGACGACGCGCAAATACGGCGGCACCGGCCTCGGGCTCGCGATCAGCAAGCGGCTGGCGGAGCTGATGGGTGGCACGATGTGGGCACAGAGCGCGGGTCCCGGAACCGGCTCCACGTTCTTCGTGACGATCCGCGCGGAGCCGGCCGCGCTCGCGCCGAACGCGCGCCGCGAGTTCATCGGGACGCAGCCCGCGCTCGCGGCCAAGCGCCTGCTGATCGTCGACGACAACGCGACCAATCGCAGGATCCTCGCGCTGCAGGCCGCCAAATGGGGCATGCTGACGCGCGACACGCAGTTCCCGGCGCAGGCGCTGCAATGGATCGCCGACGGCGATGCGTTCGATGTGGCGATCCTCGACATGCACATGCCGGAAATGGATGGAATCATGCTCGCGACGCGCATTCGCAGCATGCGCGCGATGCTGCCGCTCGTGCTGTTCACCTCGCTCGGCCGCCGCGAGGCGGGCGATGCCGCTGGGCTCTTCGCCGCGACACTCGCGAAACCGCTGCGCCAGTCGCAGCTCTTCGACACGCTGATGACACTGCTCGCCCACGAGATGACGGATGCTTCTCCACGGCCGGTCGCGACCGCGAAGCCGAGAATCGACGCCGGCATGGCCGCGCGGCATCCGCTGCGCATCCTGCTGGCCGAGGACAACGTGGTGAATCAGAAGCTCGCGCTGCGCCTGTTGCAGCAGATGGGCTACCGCGCCGACCTCGCATCGAACGGCGTCGAGGCGGTCGAGAGCGTGGCGCGACAGACGTACGACGTGGTGTTGATGGACGTGCAGATGCCCGAGATGGACGGGCTCGAGGCGTCGAAGGCGATCACCGCCCGCTTTCGCCCCAGCGAGCGCCCGCGCATCGTCGCGATGACGGCCAATGCGATGCAGGGCGACCGGGAGCTCTGCCTCGCCGCCGGCATGGACGACTACATGACGAAGCCGATCCGCGTGGACGCGCTGGTCGAGGCGCTTGCGCGCGTGGCGGCGCGTGGAACGGCAGAACAGCGCGCGGATCTCGCCCGACTTGGAGAAGAGGAATAGGCTGCGATGAAACATCCCCCCACGCTCGCTCCGCTCGCTGCCCCCCAAGGGGCGGGTCAGTCGTTCGGGGCGGCCCTTCACGACTGATGAAACATCCCCCCACGCTCGCTCCGCTCGCTGCCCCCCAAGGGGTGGGTCAGTCGTTCGGGGCGGCCCTTCACGACTGACATGACCCAACCGACGATCGACCTCGCTGCATTCGGTGAGCTGCAGTCGACGGCGGGTGCCGAATTCGTGTGCGAGCTCGTCGACACGTTCCTCGTCGAAGCGCCGCTGATGCTCGACGAGCTTCGCCTCGCGTATGCGTCCGGCAACGCCGACACATTTCGGCGCACCGCGCACTCGCTCAAGTCGAACAGCAACACGTTCGGCGCGCTGACGCTCGGCAAGCTCGCGAAGGACCTCGAGCTCGGCGGCATGGCGCCGGTGCGCGAGGCCAACGGCGCGCCGCTCGAGGAGCTCGAGTTCGAATACGCGCGCGTGGCGAAGGCACTTGCGGAGCTTGCGCGTGCCTGACTTTGCGAACGGCGTCGCGCGGCTCCTCGTCGTCGACGACAACAAGGTCAACCGGCTGCTGTTGACGCGCAACCTCGACCTCATGGGCCATCGCGTGAGCGCGGCAGAGAACGGACGCGTCGCGCTCGACACGCTGCGCCGCGATGCATTCGATCTCGTGCTGCTCGACATCGAGATGCCCGAGATGGACGGCTTCCAGGTTCTCGAGCAGATCCGCGGCGACTTGGCACTGCGCGACGTGCCGGTGATCGTCACGTCGTCGCTGGAAGGCATCGACAACGTCGTGCGCTGCATCGAGCTCGGCGCCGAGGATTACCTGACGAAGCCGGTCAATGCGGTGCTGCTCAAGGCCCGCGTCGGCGCGAGCCTCGAGAAGAAGCGTCTCCGAGACCAGCAGAAGGCGCTGGTGCGCCGGTTCGCGACGCCGGAAGTCGCGCAGGACCTGCAGCAGAGCGGCTTCGCGCTCGGCGGCAAGCGTATTCGCGCAAGCGTGATGTTCGCCGACATCCGGGGGTTCACGTCGCTCGCCGAATCGCAGCCTCCCGAGGAGACGATCGAGCTCCTCAACACGTACTACACGCTGATGTTCGACGCAATCGGACGGCACGGCGGCATCGTGACGCACATGGCAGGCGACGGACTGATGGCAATTTTCGGAGCGCCGCTGCCGCTGCCCGGGCACTGCGACGCCGCGGTTCGCGCCGCGCTCGAGATGATCGAGACGATCGACCTCTTCGACGTCGACCAGCGTGCCGCGGGCAAGCCGGAAATCCGCATCGGCATCGGAATCGCATCCGGCGACATGGTGGCCGGCTACGCAGGGACGAACGAGCGCGCGACCTACACGTGCATCGGCGATACGGTCAACCTCGCATCGCGCCTCGAATCGCATACGAAGCTCGCGATGCACCCGATCCTGATCGACGGCGACACCCGCGCGCACCTGCACGATGCGCTGTCGCCGCGTCCCCTCGGTCCGGTCGTGCTTCCGGGCAGGGCGCAGCCGGTCGACGTGTTCGCGCTCTGACCGCGTCGCTCGCCTGCGGCGCGCCCCGCTGCTTTCGCGTGCCTGTAGCGCTCGGCGACGCTGCCTCTGCGCTCACTTCTTCATCATGGCCGCGGTTTCGCTCGCGATGCGTTCGAGTCCGGCGCTGGGGGTGATCTCGCCGCGCATCACGACATTGATGATTTCGCGCTGCTTGCGCCAGATCTGCACGGTGCTCGCGCCGGCGTATCCCTGCCATGGCACCGCGCGGTCGGTCTCGAGCGCAACGGTCTTGAAATTCGGGTTCTTGTCGTAGAACGGCCCGAGGAAGTCCGGACCCGCCGCGCGCTTGTTGGTCGGCAGGTAGCCGGTCGCCTCGACGACGATCTTCTGGGCTTCGGGCCCGGTGATGAACTTCGCGTACTCCCACGCCGCCTTCTGCTTAGCAGGATCGCGCGCGGTGATGACGATTGCGCAGCCGCCAGTTGGGATGCCGCCCGTCGCCTTGTCGTCGATCGGGAACACCGCCGTGCCGAGCGCGAAGCGCGTGCCGACGAGGTCGGTCACCTGACGCATGCGTGCCGGCGTGTCGAAGAAGATGCCGATTTCGCCGGCGACGAAGAGCTGGCGCGACGCGGCGAATCCGATGAGCTGCATGCCGCCTTCGGTCACGAAGCGGCGCAGCAGCGTCAGCGCCTTCAGCCCCTTGTCGTTGTCGAACGCGATCTTGGTGCCGGTGGGATCGAGCATCGGCACGCCCTGCTGCGTGAGGATCGCCTGGAACAGCCACGTATCGGGCCATTCGTGCGCGTTGTACGCCATTCCCGCGACGTTCGACGTCTCATGAATCTTTTTCGCCAGCGCGATGACGCCTTCCCAGGTGTCCGGCATGTGCGCGGGATCGCCACCGGCTTTTTTCACGAGCTCGGCGTTGAAGTACATCACCGGAAGCGACGCATTCACCGCGAGCCCGTACAGCTTGCCGTGCACCTTGCCGAGGTCGAGGATCTTCGCCGCGTAGTTGTCGGTGCGCCACTGCGCCGGCTCGCCGGCGAGCAGCGTGTCGAGCGCCACGATCTGGTGCCGCGGGACCAGCACGTCGGTCAATTCCGCCAGCAGATGAAACCCGGGGAAGTAGATGTCCGGCAGATTGTTGGTGACCGCCTCGCGGAGCATCGCCTGGTGTCCGACGTCGTAGTCGGCGGCGGGCGCACGAAACGCGATCCTGATGTCGGGGTGCGCCTTCATGAACGCCTGCGCGATCGGCTCGTGGTAGCGCGCGAACGACGGCTGCGCGTAGAACACATCCAGCGTCACGGCTTGCGCGCGCGCCGCGCCGGCCGCGACGCACGTCGCGAGCAGCGCCGATGCGAGCACCAGCATCAGCCTGGACAGAAGTTTCATCGACCTTTCCTCCATGGGGCGTCGCCATTCGCAATGGATGAATCGCGAGCCGGACGCCGGGCAGCACGGCGCATGGTACACGGATTT
>DASSVX010000281.1:0-6476 GCA_035705655.1 Casimicrobiaceae bacterium | reverse complement strand
GTCATCAAGATGATGGAAGACAAGGTGCCGCTCGGCCGGCTCGGCAAGCCCGAGGAGATCGCGAACACGTACGCGTGGCTCGCCTCGGACGAGGCGTCGTACATCAACGGCGCCGTCATCGAGGTCTCGGGAGGGTGCACGATCTAGCGCCCCGCGACAAACTTCAGCCGCGGCTTCCGAGTTGTACAGCGAGGGCCTGTTAGGCCCTAATCCATTCGTCCGGTTGAGCCTGCCCCGCGGCGCAGGTAGCATTCGGCATCGCATTCTCCGGCGCCCGCCTCACCGATGCACGCCCGCCTCCTTCTCGTCGTGCCTGCGCTTGCCGCCGCGCTCGCCACGTCGCCCGGCCACGCCGAAACGATCGGCGGCAACCCCGGACCCGAGCACAACTACGTCTGTCCGCACTCCGACGGCAAGCCGGCGCTCGACTGCTATTTCGACGCCGTGCAGCACCTGTACACGATGTGCCGCAACGTGAAGTCGATCGAGATCATCGAGTTCGGCTACGACAAATCCACCGAAGGCACGAACGGCGCCAAAAGCGAGTCGTGCCTCGACAAGCAGAAGCAGAACATCGCGCCCCCCTACAAGGCGGCGCTCAAGGAGGCTGGCAAATCGAAGCCGGCACTCGAAGCGCTGCACGGCCTCCAGGAAAGCTGGCTGTCGGCGATGAGCGGACTCGGCTGGCACAGCGGCGAAACCGACGGCGACTACAAAACGCGCGTCGCGAGACCCTACGAGGAATTCACGCACCGCATCGAGACGATTCGCACGAGCCTCGCCGAGGTCGAAACCAAGGCCGCTGCCGCCAAGGCGGCGAAAGCCACGAAGCCGAAGCACGGCGCGACCGCGCAGCCGGCCAAGTCCAAAACCGCGAAGGCGAAAAAGCACTGAACGCGCCGTTGCCGAATGACGCGTCCACCGACGCGTCGCACGCCGAACTCGCAATCATCCTCGGCGAGAACGGAACGCTCGCGCGCGCGCTGCCGGGTTTCCGCTTCCGCCCGCAGCAGCTCGCGATGGCGCAGGCCGTCGCGCACGCCATCAATCACCGCGAGCCACTCGTCGCCGAGGCCGGTACGGGCACCGGCAAGACGTTCGCGTATCTCGTCCCCGCGCTGTTGTATGGCGGCAAGGTCATCGTGTCGACGGGAACGAAGACGCTTCAGGATCAGCTCTTCGAGCGCGACCTGCCGCTGATCCGCGATGCGCTCGCCGTCCCGATCACCGTCGCGCTGCTCAAGGGGCGCGCGAATTACGTGTGCCATCACCATCTCGAGCGCACGGCACGCGAGGAGCGGCTCCCGTCGCGCGAGGATGCGCGCTACCTGCCGAAGATCGTCGCGTTTGCACGCGCGAGCGAGCGCGGCGATCGCGCCGAGCTCGCCGACGTGCCCGAGCACGCGACGATCTGGCCGATGGTCACGTCCACGCGCGACAACTGCCTCGGCAGCAATTGCGCGTTCTACCGCGAATGCTTCGTGATGAAGGCACGCAAGGATGCGCTCGATGCCGACGTCGTGGTCGTCAACCACCACCTGTTCTTCGCCGACGTGACGTTGCGCGACGAGGGCCTCGCCGAGCTCCTTCCCGCCTGCAACACGGTGATCCTCGACGAAGCGCATCAGCTCCCCGACACCGCAACGCTGTTCTTCGGCGAACAGACGAGCTCGAGCCAGCTCGCCGAGCTCGCGCGCGACGCCGAGGCCATCGCACGCACCGAGCTGCGGGACATTCCCGATCTTCCCGATGCGACGGCGCTGCTTGCACCGCTGATCCGCAAGCTGCGGCTCGCGGCCGGTGAAGCCAGCGGCAAGTTCGCGCAGCAGGCGCTCGCGGCGCGCCCCGATTTCGTCGAGGCGCTCGCAGCACTTGCCGCCGGCGTCGACCGGCTCGCCGCCGAAATGCAGCTCGTGGCCGAGCGCAGCGAGGACGTCGCCGCGATCGCGCGCCGCATCGAAGCCGCGGCGGCAACCCTTGGCCGCTGGCAGGCCGGCTACGCGGGCGAAGAAACGAGCGCCGAGCCCTGGATCCGCTGGATCGACGTCAGCGCGACGGGGTTCCAGCTGCATGCATCGCCGCTGTCGGTCGCCGACGTGTTCCGCCGCCAGGTCGAGGCGACGGGCCGTGCGTGGATCTTCACGTCGGCAACCCTTGCGGTCGGCCGCGATTTTTCGCATTACACGGCGCAACTCGGTCTCGCCGACGCCGCCACCGGCTGCTGGGACAGCCCGTTCGACTATCCGGCGCAGGGACTGCTCTATGTGCCGCGAGGGCTGCCGGCACCGAACAGCATCGAGCATACGAACGCGGTGGTCGATGCGGCGCTCCCCGTGCTGAAGGCGAGCGGCGGACGCGCATTCCTGCTGTTCACGACGCTTCGTGCGCTCAACGCCGCGCGCGAGCGGGTCGTTGCGCTCTTCGCACGCGAGCGACTCGACTATCCGGTGCTGGTGCAGGGCGACGGCTCGAAAACCGATCTTCTGCTGCGCTTTCGCGCGCTCGGCAATGCCGTGCTCCTCGGCAGCGCGAGCTTCTGGGAAGGCGTCGACGTGCCCGGCGATGCGCTGTCCGTCGTCGTCATCGACAAGCTCCCGTTCGCGCCGCCCGACGATCCGCTGCTCGCCGCCCGCCTCGCCAAGCTCGCCGCCGATGGCGGCAATGCATTCATGCACTGGCAGGTGCCGCAGGCGGTGATCAGCCTGAAGCAGGGCGCCGGGCGGTTGATCCGCACCGAAAGCGATCGCGGCGTGCTGATGCTGTGCGACCCGCGTCTTGTCGACAAGCCCTACGGCAAGCGGATCTGGCAGAGCCTGCCGCCGATGCGTCGCACGCGCGAGCTCGACGAGGTGATCGCGTTCTTCGGCACCGCCGGGGAAGTGTGCTCGGCGCAGCGATGAGCGCGCGGCGCGGCTTTTTTCCGGCCCGGTCGCGCTACCAGACCTTCCACCACGGCTTGGCCGGCGCATTGGCCGCAAGATAGACGCTGCTCGGAAACGTCTTCTCGAGGATCGCGTGCGCGTCGTCGGCAAGCTGCGTGAGCCCGAGCTTGCGATAGCTCCTGACCATCAGGTCGAGCGCCATTTCGTTCGAAGGCGTGCGCGGGTGGTTAACGAGCGACGCCTGCGCGCGGTTGGCGGCCGCCACGTAGGCGCCGCGTGCGTAGTAGTAGCTCGCCACGTGCACCTCGTACATGCCGAGGGCGTTGGTGAGGTAGCGCATCCTGATCTGCGCATCCTCGGCGTAGTTGCTCCGCGGGAATTTCTGCACGAGCTCCTTGAACGCGGCGAACGATTCGCGCATCTGCTTCGGATCGCGCTCGGACAGGTCGAGCTCGTAGACGTAACCGAAGAGGCCCTGGTCCTCGCGGAAATACACGAGCCCCTTCAGGTAATACGCGTAGTCGACATTCGGATGGTTCGGGTACGTGCGGATGAAGCGGTCGCACGCCGCCGTTGCCGCCGCCTGCTCGCTGTTGCGCCAGTTCGAGAACGCGCCCTCGAGGATCGCCTGCTGTGCGAAGCGGCCGTAGGGATAGCGCGCCTCGAGCGTGTCGAACAGCTTGACCGCCCGCGTATAATTGCCGTCCTGCATCGCCTCATGGGCGTTCTTGTACAACTGTTCGGCGCTCCATCCGGCGGTTTCGTCCTTGACGTCGGGAAGCAGTCCGCACCCGGCCGCCGTCAACGCCAGAAGCGCCATCCAGAGCCACCGCTGCCATTTCGGCCATTGCGACATCGTCATCGGCATCCTTCGTGAGTGCCGCGAATTATAGCCGACGATCGCCGCCGGCCGACGCGCGCGAGGGCTCGCCGCAGGCTGCGTCGCTCACGCTTTCGGTGCCCGCCGAACTCGCCGGGCTGCGCCTCGACCAGGCGCTTGCGCGCATGCTGCCCGCGCATTCGCGCACCCGGCTCAAGACGTGGATCGACGCAGGTCACGTGAAGGTCGACGACACGACATGGGATGCACGCCGGCGCGTCGGCGGCGCCGAGCGCATCGACGTTACCGCGCCGCTGCTCGAGGCGTCGGTTGCCGACGCCGCCGAGGACATTGCGCTGTCGATCGTGCACGAAGACGATGCCATCCTCGTGCTCGACAAGCCCGCCGGCCTGGTCGTGCATCCCGGCAGCGGCAACCGCGCCGGCACGTTGCTGAACGCGCTGCTGCATCACGATCCCGCGCTTGCGTCGGTTCCGCGCGCAGGCATCGTGCATCGCCTCGACAAGGACACGAGCGGTTTGATGGTCGTCGCGAGAACGATCGAGGCGCAGACCGATCTCGTGCGTGCGCTCGCGGCGCACCGGGTCGCCCGCGAGTATCTCGCCGTCGCGCGCGGTGACATCGACCGCGACAGCGTCGTCGACGCGCCGATCGGACGTCACCCGACGCAGCGGACGACGATGGCCGTCGTCGCGCGCGGCAAGCCGGCCCGCACGCACGTCAGCGTCGTCGAGCGCTTCGGGAGCGCGACGCTTCTGCGCTGCACGCTCGAAACGGGGCGGACGCATCAGATCCGCGTACATCTTGCGGCAGTCGGACATCCGCTTGTCGGCGATCCCGCGTACGGCGGGCGCCGCGCAACGCGCGCCGCCGCCGGCGCACGCGATTCGCGCGCGCAGCCGTTGCCGCCGTTCCCGCGCCAGGCGCTGCACGCGACGCGCCTTTCGCTCACGCACCCGCTGACGCGCCAATCGATGGCCTGGCATGCCGCGCCGCCTGCCGATTTCGCCCGCCTCGTCGCGGCGCTGCGCGAAATGAAGACGAGCGACGCTCGATGAATCGCGATGCGCGCGCGGCAGCCGGCGACGTGACCGATCTGCGCGCGCCGCTTGCGCAACGGTTTGCCGCGGCAGGTGTGGACTGGATCGTGCCGCAGTGGTCCGCATCGACGCGCGTGCATGCCTTCGCGACAACGCGCAATGGCGGCACGAGCACCGGTGCGTGCGCTTCGCTCGATCT
Source organism: Casimicrobiaceae bacterium (assembly GCA_035705655.1). Classification (GTDB taxonomy): domain Bacteria; phylum Pseudomonadota; class Gammaproteobacteria; order Burkholderiales; family Casimicrobiaceae; genus VBCG01. The sequence continues at coordinate 1,514 of DASSVX010000281.1, read as the reverse complement.
CGGTAGCGCGTCGCTCGCATCGGTGAAGCCCGACGCCGCCGCGGCCATCGTCGCGAACCGCCGCCGGACGCAGGCGTTCCTCCCGGCACCTCCGGTCTGGCTCGAACAGGTGCATGGGGCAGCGGTCGTGTCGATCGGCGCCGTGCCGCCGGCGAGCCCGCCGCGCGCCGATGCGGCGGTTACGCGCGCGACGCGTGTCGTGCTCGCGGTGCGCATCGCCGACTGCATGCCGCTACTCTTCGCCGCCCGCGACGGATCGGTCATCGCCGTCGCGCATGCCGGTTGGCGCGGCCTCGCGGCCGGCATCCTCGAGAACACCGTCGACGCGATGGACAGCGATCCGGCCGGCATCGTGGCGTGGCTCGGGCCCGCCATCGGACCTGCTGCCTTCGAAGTCGGCGCTGACGTGCGCGACGCGTTCGTCCGCGGCGACGCCGCCGCGCGCCACGCGTTCGTCGATGCGTCACCGGGAAAATGGCTGGCCGATCTCGAAGCGCTCACCCGCATGCGTCTGGCGCGCGCCGGCGTACGGTCGATCGATGGCGGCGGGATGTGCACGATGAGCGACCCGTCGCGCTTCTTTTCCTTTCGCCGCGACGGGCCGACCGGCCGCATGGCGGCGTTCGTCTGGCGCGGGGATCGCTGCGAATGAACGCGAAGCGCGTTCCGATTCGCGTCGCCGGGCCGCCCCAAGACGCGAATTGCGCCCCCGCCGGGGGCAGCGCAGCGGCCGAATTGACCAATGAGGCCGCAAGCGTGGGGGGCCCACCATGACGCTCGTTCACATCGTCATCGCAGCACTCGCCGGCGGCGTCGTGTCGACGGTCGCCGCCGGCGCGACGCTCAACCTCGACGCGCGCTGGATACCGGGCTTCGTGTCGTTCGCCGTCGGAGCGCTGCTCGGCGCGGTATTCCTCGAGCTTCTGCCGCACGCACTCGAAGGCGGCCACGCCGCGAATGTCATGGTGACGGTGCTGATCGGGCTCCTTGCGTTCTTCCTGCTCGAAAAGCTCGTGCTGTGGCGCCACGCGCACGGCCATGCCGCGCATTCCGACGCGCGCGAGGAAACCGAGCACGAGCACGCGCTGCATGCGCAGCACGTTGCCGAGGGACGCCCGGGCCTCATGATCCTGATCGGCAACAGCGTGCACAGCTTCTGCGACGGCATCGTGATCGCCGCCGCCTTTCTCGCCGACGACGCGCTCGGCGTCGCGACGACGCTTGCAATCGTCGCGCACGCGGTGCCGCAGCAGGTCGGCGATTTTGCCGTGCTGCTGCACTCGGGATTCGCGCGCAGCAAGGCGTTCGCCTACAACGTCGCAACCGGTCTTGCGACACTCGCCGGCGCGCTCGCGGCGTATGGCGCACTGGCGGACATGCAGCAACTGCTGCCGTCGGTGCTCGCCATTGCGGCCGCCAGCCTGTTGTACGTCGCGGTCGCCGACCTGATCCCGAGCCTGCACCGGCGCGCCGAGCCCGTCGAAACGGCGAAGCAGATGTTCTGGATCGGCCTC
>DASSVX010000280.1:0-7589 GCA_035705655.1 Casimicrobiaceae bacterium | reverse complement strand
CCGACCGGTTGCACGTAAATGTTCATCCGCCGCTCCCACGGCTGCATGAACGACAGCGTCCTGCCATCGCCGGAGATGCGGTAGTACGCACGATCCGGATGACGGAAGAAGTCGCGCATCGGAATCGGATCGGCCGATTGGGCAAGTGCGCCGGGTGCCGTGACGCCGAGCGACAGCACGAGACCGGCGAACGGAAAGACCTTGTTCATGTCGTTGGTCCTTGCGAAGAAGACGATTCGTCGATGAGCAGCGCCATGCGTTCCTCGTCGAGCGGACGGAAGCCGTGCCGCTGGTAGAAACGCCAGGCGGCGATGTTCTCGCGATGGCAAGCGGTGTCGATGCGTCCGACGCCGCGCTCGCGCAAATGACGAATCAGCGCGGCCAGCATGGCCGTGCCGATGCCCTGGTTATGCCGCTTTGGATCGACAGTCACGTCGTCGAGCTTCGCGACCAGGCCGCCGAGCGACGTCGAAATCGCGTAGCACACGACGCACGCGCCGGCGACCGAATCACCGGTGCGCGCGAGCCACACGAAGCCGATTTCTGGACGCTCGACAAACAGATCGAGCGCCCGCCCGAGCGCTTCCGCTCCGCCGTCGCCATACTGCGCCGCCGAGGCGCGGTAATGCGCATCGGTGTCGAGGAAGCCGCCGAGCAGACGTCGCGCATGCGTGCGCGTCGCGGCCGTCATCGGCTCGCAGACGACGCTTTGACGCGGATGCCCGGCCGCGCTCATGGCAAGGCCGCGCTGCCGACACGAAGCGGCTCGAGCGCGGCGCGGATCGGCGCCGGCACCGACACCGGACGCCGGTGCGCGCGATCGACCCAGACATGGACAAAGCGCCCGGTGGCCGCGGGCTCGTCGTCGCCCTGGCAAAAGAGCGCGATCTCGTAGCGCACCGACGAGCGGCCGATGGCGGCCACGCGCATCCCCGCATCGACGATGTCGGGAAACGACAGTGGCTTGTGGAAGCGGCACGCGGTCTCGACGACGATGCCGATCGCGGGCCCGTTGCGGATATCGAGGCCGCCTGCGCGGATCAGGTGCTCGTTCACGACGGTGTCGAAATACGCGTAGTACGTGACGTTGTTGACGTGGCCGTAGGTGTCGTTGTCCATCCAGCGCGTTGCAATCGCGAGAAACGACGGATAGTCGCCGCGCCGCGACGGCGCAAGCGCCGCGTTGCGCTCGTCCGCGGACGCCGGTGCGCTGCTCATCCGATCGTGGCGGGGTCGCGCAGCGTTCGCACATCGCCCTCCGCGTGGCTGCGCGCGTCGCCGCGCAGCGCCGCGTCGAGCAGCTCGACCCAGTGACGCACCGGAACCGATGCGCCCGACTGCAGGTGCGTCATGCAGCCGATGTTCGCCGTGGCGATCACGTCGGGAACGTTTGCCTCGAGCGCGTGCAGCTTGTTCGCCTTGAGCCTGCCGGCAAGCTCGGGCTGCAGGATCGAATACGTGCCCGCCGAGCCGCAGCACAAATGCGCGTCGGTGACCGGCAGCAGCGTGAATCCGGCATCGGCGAGCAGGCGCTCGACTGCGCCGCGAATGCCGATCCCGTGCTGCAGCGTGCACGGCGGATGGAACGCAACGCGTGCGCCGGTCCGCTCGCGGTCGATCTGCGGCGCAACGTGCGGCCACGCGCCGGCGATGAGCTCGACCGGATCGCGGGCGAGCCCGGCCATGCGCCGCGCCCGCACCGCATACGCCGGATCGCCGGCGAGCAGGTGGTCGTATTCACGCACCATCACGCCGCAGCCGCTCGCCGTGACGACGATCGCCTCGGCACCCTGCTCGACATGCGGCCACCACGCGTCGATGTTGCGCCGCGCGAACGCGCGTGCCTCGTCGTGCTCGGACAGGTGATACGACAGCGCGCCACAGCAGCCGCCGTCATCCACCGCGACCGCCGAGATGCCTGCGCGGTCGAGCACGCGCGCCGTTGCGGCGTCGATGTTCGGCGCGAGCGACGGTTGCACGCACCCGGCCGGGATCAGCACGCGGCGCGCGTGGCGTGGTGCCGGCCACGCGCCCGCGCTGTGCACGTCGGGAATCGACGACGCGAGCCGCTGCGGCAACCACCCTTTGGCGAATCGCCCGAGACGCAGTGCTGCGCCGAAGAGCGGCCGTGAGAGGAGACTTCGCCGCAGCGTGCCGCGGCGCGCCGCGTCCATTGCACTGCGACCGACACGGTCGTCGACGAACTTGCGGCCGATGTCGACGAGCCGTCCATAGCGCACCCCCGACGGACAGGTCGTCTCGCAGGCACGGCAGGTGAGGCAGCGATCGAGATGCAGCTGCGTCTTCGCGGTCACTTCGGCGCCCTCGAGCGCCTGCTTGATGAGGTAGATGCGCCCGCGCGGCCCGTCGAGCTCGTCGCCGAGAAGCTGGTAGGTCGGACACGTCGCCGTGCAGAAGCCGCAATGCACGCAGGCGCGCAGGATCGACTCGGCCTCCTTGCCTTCCGGTGTCGCGGCGACCGACGGCAGCAGCTTGGTTTCCATCACAGCGCCGCGTACATGCGGCCCGGGTTGAGGACGCGGTGCGGGTCGAACACCTGCTTCAGCCGCTCGTGCAGCGCACGCAGCGCTGCCGGGAGCTGCTGAAAGGTGCCGGCCGACTTGTTCGCTGCGCGAAACAGCGTCGCATGCCCGCCGTGCTCGGACGCCCATGCGCGCACCGATTCGGGCTCGAGTGGCGTCTTGCACACGAGCCAGCGTTGCGCGCCGCCCCATTCGACCAGCGTATCGCCCGCGAACGCGGTCCACGGTGCGGTCGAGCGAACGGACAGCCGCCACAGCGTCGCATCGGCGCCGGTTGCAGGCCGGAAATAGTCGAGCGTCTGATCGCGAACCGCGCGCCAGAAATCCACCGCGTCGACTTCGTCGCCGCCGATGATCGCTGCGGCGCTCGTCACGGCGGCGCTCGCGCCGGACAGGCGCACATGAAGCTCCTCGCGATGAAAGCAGGTTGCGGAAATGGGAAGCGCCTTGCCGCCCCATTGGTTCACCAGGCGCAGCGCTCCCGGCCCGTCGCATTGCACGATGCGGGTCGCCTCGACCTTCGGACGCGGCAGGCATTTGAGCGAGATTTCGGTGATGACGCCGAGCGTGCCCAGCGCGCCGGTCATCAGTCGCGACACGTCGAAGCCGGCGACGTTCTTGATCACCTGTCCGCCGAATGCAAGCGAGGCCCCGGTTCCGTCGACGACGCGCGTGCCGAGGACGAAGTCGCGTGCCGCACCGGCGTGCGGACGCCGCGGCCCGGAGAAGCCCGTTGCGACGATTCCGCCGAGCGTCGTTGCTTCGCCGTGACAGGGCGGCTCGAATGCGAGCATCTGCCCATGCGCGGCGAGCGCGCTCTCGACTTCGGCGAGCGGCGTGCCGGCGCGCACGGTCAGCACGAGCTCACCCGGTGCATACGACACGATGCCGGCGACCGGTCGCACGTCGAGCGGGTCACCGACGAGTGCATCACCGTAGAAGTCCTTCGTGCCACCGCCATGGATGCGCAGCGCGCGCCGATCCGCGACGGCCGCGCGAATGCGGTCCTCGAGTCGGGCAACGGCGATGTCTTCCACGAATCCGACTCAGGCGGCGGCGAGCTTGTCGCGGTACAGATGGCGCGGCTCGTCCGCCTCGACGACCGCCGTCTCGGCGAGCGCGCTTCGCTCCCACTCCCGCACATCGGGATGCGCGAGCAACGCGTCAAGGTACGCGCCCGCCGCGCCGCCGGGCGCGACGGCATAGGTACGGAAGCGGAACGCGACCGGCGCATAGAAGCAGTCGGCGATCGAGTAGCGGCCGCAGAGGAAAGCGCCACCGGCGCCGAACCGGCGGCGCGACTCCTCCCAGATGCGGATGACGCGCTCGATGTTCGACGCGAGCGCGGGTGACCACGGCCGGACGTCGACACGCTCGCGGATGCACATCGTCATGTCGCTGCGCAGTGTCGCGAATCCCGAGTGCATTTCGGCGCTGATCGAGCGCGCCCATGCGCGCGCATTCGCCTCGTCGGGCCACATGTTCGGATGGCGCTCGGCAAGATGGCCGGCGATCGCAAGCGAATCCCAGACAACCGCATCGCCATCGTGGAGGCACGGGACAAGCCCCGACGGCGAGAACGCGTAGTTCGCCGGATTGGGAACGAGCCCGGCGAGCGGGACCGCGATTTCCTCGAACGGCTCGCCGGCAAGCCTCGTGACGAGCCAGCCGCGCAGCGACCACGACGAATAATTCCTGTTGCCGATGTAGAGTCTCATGATCTAGCGGGGAACCGTTTTTCCCGGGTTGAGAATGTCGTTCGGATCGAGCGCCCGCTTCACGGCCTGCATCAGCGACACCGCGTCGCCATGCTCGGCCACGAGCGCGTCGAGCTTGTGCACGCCGATGCCATGCTCGCCGGTGCACGTGCCGCCCATCCGGATCGCGCGTGCGCTGACGCGCGCGGCCAGCCCTTCCGCTTTCGCGCGCTGGCCCGGCTGCGCGGGGTCGAACAGCACGACCAGGTGGAAGTTGCCGTCGCCGACGTGACCGACGATCGGCGCGATCAACCCGGTGGATGCAACGTCGGCGCGCGTTTCGAGCACGCATTCGGTGAGCCGCGATATCGGCACGCATGCGTCGGTCGCGAACGCCTGCGTGCCCGGCGCAAGCGCGAGTGCGGCGTAATACGCGTTGTGCCGGGCCTTCCACAGCCGCGAGCGCTCTTCCTGCGCCGTCGCCCACCGGAATCGGCTGCCGCCGTGGTCGGCGGCGATGGATTCGATCGTTTCGGCCTGCTCGCGCACGCCGGCCTCGGTGCCGTGAAACTCGAAAAAGAGCGTCGGCCGGACCTCGAACTCATCGAGCTGCGAGTAGCGAATGCACGCATCCATCTGCACGTCGTCGAGCAACTCGATGCGCGCGACGGGAATGCCGAGCTGCATCGCGACGATCACCGTGTCGACGGCGCCGGCGAGATCGGCGAACTGGCACACGGCAGCGGAGATCGCCTCGGGCAAGCCGTACAGGCGAAGCTGTACTTCGGTGATCACGCCGAGCGTGCCTTCGGACCCGACGAAAAGTCGCGTGAGGTCGTAACCCGCGCTCGACTTGCGCGCGCGGCCGCCGGTATGCACGATGCGGCCGTCGGCCGTGACGACGGTGAGGCCGAGCACGTTCTCGCGCATCGTGCCGTAGCGCACCGCATTGGTTCCCGACGCGCGTGTCGACGCCATGCCGCCGAGCGTCGCGTTGGCGCCCGGATCGATCGGGAAGAAGAGCCCGGTGCCCTTGAGCTCGGCGTTCAGCGCCTCACGCGTCACGCCGGCCTGCACGCGACAGTCGAGGTCCGCGTCGTTCACTTCGAGCACGCGATCCATCTGCGAAAGATCGATGCACACGCCACCGTACAGCGCGGCGACATGGCCTTCGAGCGACGTGCCGACGCCGAACGCGATCACCGGAATGCGCGCGGCGTTGCACACGCGCACGATCGACGCGACCTCTTCGTTCGTCTTCGGAAACACGACGATGTCGGGCATCCCGGCGTCGGCAAGGCCTTCGCCGTGCGAGTGCTGCTCTCGGATCGCGTGGCTCGTCACCGCACGCTCGCCGTAGTCGCGCACGAGGCGCTCGGTCACGACCGTCACGTCCTCGGCGGCGGGCCGTGCATGCGTTTGCGTGGTGGAATTCATCGTCTCGATGCGTTCGCCATTCAGAACCGCGGCAGGTCGGGATGCGGCAGCGCGCCGTGGTGGACGTGCATCCGGCCGAACTCGGCGCAGCGGGCAAGGGTTGGCACCGCCTTGCCGGGATTGAGCAGGCCGTGCGCGTCGAACGCCCGCTTGATGCCGAGGAAACGCTCGAGCGCCGCGGGCGCGAACTGCGCACACATGCCGCGGAGCTTCTCGACGCCCACGCCGTGCTCGCCGGTGATCGTGCCGCCCACGTTGATGCACAGCTCGAGAATGCGATCGCCGAACTCGACGGTGCGATCGCGATCCCCCGGCTTGTTCGCGTCGAACAGGATCAGCGGATGCAGATTCCCGTCGCCGGCGTGGAACACGTTGGCGCAGGGCAATCCGTACTCGCGCGACCACGTCTCGATCTGCATCAGCACGCCGGGGAGTGCTGCGCGCGGGATCGTGCCGTCGATGCAGTAGTAGTCGGGCGAGATGCGCCCGACCGCCGGAAACGCCGCCTTGCGCCCCGACCAGTACAAAAGGCGCTGCGTTTCGTCGGCCGAAACGCGGATTTCGGTGGCGCCGCTCGCCGTCAGCACGTCGATGATCTCGGCCATCTCGGCGGCCACTTCGACCGGCGTCCCGTCGGCCTCGATCAGCAGCACCGCGGCGGCGTCGAGCGGGTAGCCGGCGTGGACGAATTGCTCGACGGCGCGCGTCGCGTCACGATCCATCATTTCAAGGCCGCCGGGGATGATGCCGGCGGCGATCACGTTGCCGACCGCGGCACCCGCCTTCTCGATGTCGTCGAACGCGGCGAGTGCCACCCGCGCGAGCTCGGGCTTCGGCAGCAGCTTGACCGTGATCTGCGTGATGACGGCGAGCAGGCCTTCGCTGCCGGTGACGAGCGCCAGCAGGTCATAGCCGGGCGCGTCGAGCGCATCGGCGCCGAATTCGACGATGTCCCCGGTGATCAGTACTGCGCGTACCTTGCGCACGTTATGCACGGTGAGCCCGTACTTGAGGCAATGCACGCCGCCGGCGTTCTCCGCGACGTTGCCGCCGATCGAGCAGGCGATCTGCGACGACGGATCGGGAGCGTAGAAGAGACCGTGAGGCGCCACCGCCTCGGAGATCGCGAGATTGCGCACCCCGGGCTCGACGATCGCCGTGCGCGCCAGCGGATCGATGTCGACGATGCGGCGGAACTTGGCGAGCGAGAGCACGACGCCGGCGGCGACCGGCAGCGACCCGCCGGACAGGCTCGTGCCGGCGCCGCGCGCAACGACCGGCACGCGGGCCGCATGGCAAAGCTTGAGGATCGCCACGACCTGCGCCTCGTTCTCCGGCAGCACGACGGCGGCCGGCAGCTCGCGGTAGAGGGTCAGGCCGTCGCATTCGTAAGGGCGCGTGTCTTCGGCCTCGGTGAGGAGCGCCGAGGGCGGCACCAGCGCGGCGAGCGCCGAAGTGAACGTCGGATCGAGCATGGGGTGTAGCGCGCGGTCGCACGCGCCATCGGGTGATTATTTCATAGTGCGCGCGTAGCACCGTTGCGCCGGTCGCCCAACGCGTCCATCAATGGCGTGGATGCCTGCCGCGCGAGCGCATTGCAACGCTGCCGTTTGCATCCATATTGCACCTCGCGGGCGCCGATTCGCCGAAGGGCGCCTGCTAGAATCGCCCCCGCGCTCGAAGCCGGTGTGCCGGCCGGCGCGATTTTTCGGAGAATTCACGATGCGTCACGCCCGTTTGCTGCTCGCCGCGCTCTTCGCGCTCGTTTCGCTCGCCGCGCCTGCCCTCGCGCAGACGGCGCTGAAGATGAACATCTCGCTCGCGCAGAATTCGCACTACGGCGTGGCGATCGACACGTTCGCGCGCGAGGTCGCGAAGCGCACGAATGGCCGCTACACGATCCAGAACTTCT
>DASSVX010000279.1:0-16814 GCA_035705655.1 Casimicrobiaceae bacterium | reverse complement strand
ATTGCTGGCGGTTCGCGTCCCATGCGCGCGAGTATTCGAGGATTCGCGCCGTTTCCTTGGCAACGGGGGCGCCGAGCTCGCGCGCAATTACGTGCAGCATCGTATCGATGCAAAGGCTGACGCCGCCGCCGGTGGTCAGGGCGCCGCAATCGACGACGCTTGCCGACTGCGCGTCGATGGCCGGATGGCGCTGCCGCATCAGCTCGAGCGGCGACGATTCGGGCGACCGCACCTGGCACTTCGTCGTTGCCTTGTGCCCGTCGAGCATCCCCGTTGCCGCGAGGATCATCGCGCCCGTGCAAACCGAGACGATGCGGGTGGCCGCGGGTTGCGCGCGCAGGAAGGCGATCGTGGCGGTGGACTGCGACTGTGCCTCCCATCCCGGTCCCCCGGTGATGACGAGCACGTCGCAGCGCGGCGCGTCGTCGATGCCGTGGTCGGCAATGACGCGCAAGCCGTTGGACAGGTTCACGACACCGGGTGCCGGTGCGATGGTGACGATTTCGATGGCGGGAGCGACGCGGCGCGCCATCGACAGCACGCCGTAGGTCGCGAGGTCGATCGGCTCGACTCCGTCGTAGATGAATATGCCGAATTTCACGCGTTCGCTCCTCTTGTGTCATGCATGGGAAATCGGATTATATTTCATCGCATGCAACAGAAGTTGCCTTGGATATTGTCGGCAGGCAGATTCGGGCATACGATGGCGGCCGCTCCGGCGATCGAATTGCAGCGGACGCGCTTCGGTCCGCCATTCCACGCATCTGTCGAACAACGACACAAAAAAATTTCCAGGGAGATCCGTATGTCTAATAAATGCAAAACGTGTGAAGTTCCGGGCACGGTCGATCGTCGCGGTTTCCTGAGCGCTTCATCGGCGCTTGGTGCATTGGCGCTCGCCGGCGGGTGGGGGCTCAGTGGAGTGGCGCATGCCGTTGCGCTGACGAAGGCGCAGCGCGACAAGCTGACTCCCGACGATATCCTTGCGCTGATGAAGAAGGGCAACAAGCGCTTCACGAGCGGGCGGCGTGAAGACCACAATTACCTCGCACAGCAACGCGCCACTGCGTCCGGACAATATCCGCTGGCCGTGCTGCTGAGCTGCATCGACTCCCGCGCGCCCGCCGAAACGATCATGGATCTGCGCATCGGCGACACCTTCAACAGCCGCGTGGCGGGTAACATCGAAAATCCGGACATCCTCGGCAGCATGGAATTCGCGTGCAAGATCGAGGGCGCCAAGGTGGTCCTCGTCATGGGCCATACGAATTGCGGCGCGATCAAGGGTGCGATCGACAATGCCGAGCTTGGCAACCTCACCGGCCTGCTGGCGAAAATCAAGCCCGCCGTCGACGCCACGAAATCCGCCGGGGAAAGAACGTCGAAGAACTATGCCTTCGTCGATGCCGTAGGGCGCAAGAACGTGGAAATGACGGTTGCCAACATCCGGAAAAACAGTCCGGTGCTCGCCGGCATGGAATCGAGCGGCACCATCAAGATCGCCGGCTCCATGTACGACCTGAAAACCGGCGCGGTCGATTTTCTGTAGAGCTTACGCGTCCCACCCGAGATGGCTCAGGAAGTCGCGGGTGCGGGTCGTGGCGGGCCGCTCGAAGATTTGTTCGGGCGGTCCTTCCTCCACGATGCGTCCGGCGTCGAACACGGCCACCCAGTCGCCGACGCGGCGTGCGAATGACATTTCGTGCGTGACGACGAGCATTGTCATGCCCTCGTCCGCCAGCACCTTCATCACGTTCAAAACTTCGCCGATCGTTTCTGGATCGAGCGCCGATGTCGGCTCGTCGAACAGCATGACGTCGGGCTCCATCGCGAGCGCGCGGGCGATCGCGACCCGCTGTTGCTGGCCGCCGGACAGCGCCGACGGATAGCTCGCCGCCTTGTCGGCCAGTCCCACCTTCGTGAGCATGGCCGCCGCGCGGCGCTTCGCCTCGGCAAGTCCGGTGCGCAATACCGTGCGCGGGCCCTCGGCCACGTTCTGCTCGGCGGTGAGGTGGGGAAAGAGCTCGAAATTCTGGAACACCATGCCCATGCGCTGCCGCATCGCACGCAACGTGCGCTCGTCGCGGCCGAGCTTCGCACCTTCGAACTCGATCTCGCCGCCGTCGATCGTCTCCAACCCGTTCGTGCAGCGCAGAAGCGTCGACTTGCCGGACCCGGAGGGCCCGATCAGGCACACCACTTCACCGGCGTGCACGTCGAGCGATACGCCGGCGAGTGCCGTGAAGCTGCCGTAGCGCTTCACGACGTCGAGGTAACGCACGACGCTCGATCCCGTCGCTTTTTCCCGTTGCGAAACGCGGCCGCTCATTCGGTCACCGCGTAGCGGCGCTGGATCCAGTCGACGAGCTTCGCCTGCGGGTAACCGAGCAACCAGTAGATGATGGCCATCGCCGTCAGCATCTCGAGCACGCGAAAGGTCTGCGCTCGCACCTGCATGGATACGTACGCGAGCTCCGTGACGGCAATCACCGACACGAGCGACGTATCCTTGAACAGCGACACCCACGTGCTGGCAAGCACCGGCAGCACGCGTCGCAGTGCCTGCGGCAGGACGATGCGGCGCAGCGCCTGCGTGCGCGTCATCCCGAGCGCGAGTGCGGCTTCCACCTGCCCGCGACGGATCGAGTTGATGCCGGCCCGGAACGTCTCCGCGTTGTACGCGGTCACGTTGAGCGACAGCGCGGCGAGGCCCGTCGCCAGCGCCGACAAGCCGACCCCCGTCAGTATGGGCAGCACGTAGAACGCCCAGTACACGACGAGGATCAGCGGCAGATTGCGAAACAGCTCGACGTACCCCGTGGCAACCGCGCGCAGGGGTGCCGCGCCATACAGACGCAGTCCGGCGACGACGATGCCGCAGGGAAGGGCGATCGCCATCGTTGCAATGGTGAGCAGGAACGTCGTCGCAGTGCCGGCAGCCAGGGCGGCGCGGTACTGCCACACGACCGACCAGTCGAGCGTCATCACGAGCGCCCGAGATGTGCGACGCGCCGGTAGAAGCGATCGACGCCGCGCGTGACCGGATAGAGCAGCACGAAGTAGACGAGCATCGCGAACGTGTACACCTCGATCGGCTGGAAGCTTTGCCCGGCGACGGTCTCGGCTCGGCGCATCAGCTCGGGCACGGCGATGACCGACGCAATGGCGGTGTCCTTGATGGTGACCGACAGCAACGACCCGAATGCGGGAAGCATGCGCACGAGTGCTTGCGGCAGCACGACACGGCGCAGGATCTGTGGATGCGACATGCCGAGGGCGAGCGCTGCGCGCGTCTGGCCGGGGCGGACCGACTCGATGCCGGCGCGCACGATTTCGGCCGCATACGCCGCGAGATGCACCGTCAAGCCGATCAGGCCGGCCGTGAACGGCGACATCGTCACGTTGGCAACGATCGGCAGCGCAAAAAACGTCCATACGAGCACGACGAGCACCGGGATCGCGCGCATCGAGTCGATGTAGAACACGATCGCCGGGCGCAGCCAGCGCGGGCCGCGCAAGCGCAGCAGCGCGAGGACGAAGCCCACGAAGAGGCTGGCCGCGCCCGATGCGACTGCGAGCAGCACGGTGATCCATACGCCGTCGGCCAGGAAGCGCCAGTTGGTGGTGATGACGCCGTAGTCGAGGTGCACGCGGTCGAGGGCCCCAGTGCGGGTGGCGGAGCAATGCGTCGCGCGACGCGCCGCCGCCTACTTCATCGTTTCGACGACACGCATTTCATCCTTGCGAAGCTGCGGCTCGATCTCTTTCTCCACCGCGCGCGCCCATTGCAGGAACGCGTCCTGGTTCTTGTCGATCGCCATGCCGACCGGCGCCGCCTTTTCCTTGCTGTCCTGGCAGTTGTTCGCCTTCGGCAGCACCGCGAGCTGCGTAAGCTTGCGGCCCATCGCCACCCACGGCACGCGATTGATCGGCACCGCATCGGCGCGCTTCGCCATCACTTCCTCGACCGGCGAAATGCCCGAGCCCGCGACGCCGCGCAGCTTCGCCTTGGGGAAGCGTTCCTTCACCCAGCCCTCTTCGCCGCCGCCGGTGTAATAGGCGATCGTGATGTCGGGCCGGTTGAGCTCGTCGACCGATTTCGCGTTCGCAAATTTCGGATTCGACGCGAGGCCGTACATGCACACACTCGTGGTCGAATAGATGACGAAGTCGACGACCTTGAGCCGCTCGGGCGTCTCGGCGAGCGGCGTGACCGAGATGTCGACCTGGTTGGACGCGAGGACGGGAACCTTCGTCTCGTGGCTCACCGGAATCGCCTGCAGCCTCACCCCGAGGCGCTTCGCATAGTCGTTGGCGAGCAGCCACGCGGGCCCGCTCCACGCTTCGCCCTGTCCGCTCGTGTTCTCGACGAGCCAGGGTGCATTCGCAAGCACGCCGACGCGCAGCACGCCGGCCTTCCTGATCGCGTCGATGCGCGGACTCGCGCCGGCCGCGGGAACGGCGACCGCGGCAGCAGCAATCGCGGTCCATGAACCGAGCAGCAGCGCCAGGAGGGCGCGACCGAAAACGTTCGACATGAGCAATTCTCCGTTGGAAAGCGGTGGCAGGCAGGCCGGGATGGCAGCCGGCGACCGGCAATGATTGGCGAGCAGCGTGCGGCTGTCAAACCGCGCCGCGCGCGGGTCCGGACGGCGCACGTTGCGGCTGGAGCACAATGACGTGTCCCCTGTTCACGACCGGACGCTGTCACGCGCCATGTCATTTCCGATCGCCCCGCCGATCGAGCCGATGCTGGCCCAGGTTGCCGAGCAGCTGCCGGCAGGCGGCGAATTCCTCTTCGAGCCCAAATGGGACGGATTTCGCGCGATCGTCTTCAGAAGCGACGACGACTTGTTCATCCAGAGCCGCGACCTCAAGCCTTTGGATCGCTACTTCCCGGAGCTGCACGACGCGATGCGCAGGCTTCTGCCCGGCGGCTGTGTCGTCGACGGCGAAATCGTCGTCGTCACGCCCCACGGGCTTGATTTCGACGCATTGCAGCTTCGCCTGCATCCGGCCGCGTCGAGAATCGCCAGGCTCGCGAAGTCGTCCCCCGCGTCGTTCGTCGCGTTCGATGTGCTGGCGGTCGACGGCCGCAGCGTGATGACGGCCTTGCTGCGCGACCGGCGTGCAATGCTCGAAGCGCTGCTCGCGCACGTGGAACCTCCGCTCCATCTGACGCCGATGACGCGGCAGCCGGAGCTCGCGTACGACTGGCTGCAGCAGTTCGAAGGCGCGGGCCTCGACGGTGTGGTCGTGAAGCCGGTCGACATCGCCTATCTGCCTGGCAAGCGCGCGATGTTCAAGGTGAAGCACGCCCGCACCGCCGATTGTGTCGTGGCCGGATTCCGCTGGTACAAGGACACGCGCGACGCCGTCGGTTCGCTGCTGCTCGGCCTGTACGACGAGCGCGGCGTGCTGCACCACGTTGGCGTCACCTCCGCGTTCACGATGGCAACGCGGCGCAGTCTGCTCGATATCCTCGAGCCGCTGCGCCGCAACGCGCTCGACGCGCATCCGTGGCGCGACTGGGCGAACGAGCAGGCGCACGCGACGACTCGCATGCCGGGCGGGCAAAGCCGCTGGTCCGCCGGCAAGGACCTGTCGTGGGAGGCCGTGCGCATCGAGCTCGTGTGCGAGGTGAAATACGATCACTTGCAGGGCGACCGGTTTCGCCATGCAACGCACTTCGTCCGCTGGCGCCCCGACAAGCCAGCGCAGGCGTGCCGCTACGATCAGCTCGAGACGACGCCGCCTTACGAGCTCACGAAGGTTTTCGGGGCGGCCGCTTCGTAGTGGCGGGCGCGTCGCCGGCAGGCGGCGCGTTCGCGGCGGTGCCCGCCCGAGCGCGTGACGGCTGCACACGCCGCGGTTCGCCGGGCGCCTTCGCGTATTGGGGCGGCCACGGCGCGTCGCCTTGCCCGTCGCGCTCGTGTTGCGCGGAAAGCTCGAGCAGGCTGTCAAGCGAGTATGCGCGCGCGTCGATCGCTTCGTGCCGGTCGCCGATGCTCGCGAAACGCGTCGGCATCGTGCGAAGCGTGAAGTCGGCGGGGTCTGCCGTGTCGAGCTCGCTCCAGTCGAGCGGCGCCGACACGCGCGCGTCGGGCGTCGGCCGGATCGAATACGCGCCGGCCACCGTGCGATCCTTCGCGTTCTGGTTGTAATCGATGAACACGCCGTGCCGCTCCTCCTTCCACCATCTGGTCGTCGCGAGCGCCGGCACGCGCTGCTCGACGTCGCGCGCGAGCGCCAGCGCGGCGCGGCGAACCTGGCCATAGTCCCAGCGGCGATCGATGCGCAGGAGCACATGCAGCCCGCGCTTGCCCGACGTCTTCAGAAATCCCTGCAGTGCGTGGCGCTCGAGGACGTGGTACACGACCCGCGCCACCTCGCGTACCTGCGACCAGGGCACGTTGGCGACGGGGTCGAGATCGATGCGCAGCTCATCGGGGTGGTCGAGATCGGTTGCGCGGACCGGATGCGGGTGCAGCTCGAGGCAGCCGAGGTTCGCCATCCACGCGAGATCGGCGGCGTGCCGCGGCACGATTTCCTCGGCGGTGCGGCCCGACGGAAAGCTGATGGTGACGGCGTCGATCCACGGCGGTCGATCCTTTGGCGCTCGCTTCTGGAAGAAGAACTCGCCGTCGATGCCATCGGGATAGCGAACCAGCACGTTGGGCCGGCCACCCGAACCGCGAAGCGCGCCTTCGGCGACGCTGAGATAGTAGCGAACGACGTCGAGCTTCGTATGGCCGGTTTCCGGAAACAGAAGCTTGCCGGGGTTGGTGACGATCACGTCGCGTCCGTCGACGTGAACGGTTTCGGCATGGGTGGCGGGCATGGAGGCGCCGGCTAACTCATAGGGTTACGGCGAGCGCGATTGCGCCGGCGACGACGAGCAACGCCGCCCACAGCAGGTCCACGTTCACCCACGCGCTGCGCAGCAGGCGCAGACCGACGTACCGGTAAACGACCCAGGCGATCGTGCCGCCGGTCACCAGCATCGCCATTGTGTGCACGCTCACGGCGGCGAGCGTCATGCCGAGGCTGCCGCTCGCGAGTTCGAGCAGCGCCTGGTGTCCGCGCTGCGCCTCGGGTGCATTGGTGCTGCAAAGACCAAGGACCACCGGAACGAGCATCAGTCCCGCACCATGCGCGGTCGCGATGAAGAACGACCAGACGACCAGGTGCGACGGCCCGATGCGGGCCAGAAAGCGGGGATGACGTCGCGAGAGAAGTTTATAGACGCCGAAGATCACCAGCAGTCCGCCCGCTGCTGCGCGGATTGCGCCGACGCGTTCGAAATACAGCATGAACAGCGTGAACGGCAGCAGTGCCGCCAGCATCGCCACGAAGTGACCCAACGCAAGCGGCGGGAGAGCGCGGAAGACGCCCTCCGCACGCCGCGCCTGCAGGCCGCTGGAAACGGCGAAGAGCCAGCCCATGCCCGGGTTCAGGCCGTGCCAGGCGCCGAGCGCGACGATTGCGCCCCATGCCCACGGATGCTGGGCAAGGCTCTGCGCGAGCCCCTGCACGGCTTCCCGTCACGCCGATGGAAAGCAGTACGAATCGGTCGAGCAGTCGCCGCCCTCCAGGCGCACCTGGTGCGACCGATACCCGGCCACGAACTCGACGCAGAATTCGCGCTCGAGCTCGATGCCGCCGCCGGGCTTCGCCTTCGCCATCACCATCGCCCCCGGCACGCCGTCCGGATAGAACTGGTCGTCCCAACTGCTGTACAGCGAGTTGGTGAAGTACACACGCTCGCCGTCGCGACTGATCTCGACCATTTGCGGACCGCCGCCGAATGCCTTCCCGCTCGGATGTGCGACGTGGTCGACGACGCCGCCGACCTTCACCGAACCCGACAGCCTCGGTTGCATCGGATCGGACACGTCGTACTGGCGAAGCTCACCGGTTCCCCAGCACGCGACGTACAGGTACTTGTCGTCGAGCGACAGATCGATGTCGCTGATCAGCGGCGGCACCGCGTTGAACGGTTTGAGCAGTCCGGGAAGCTTCGCCGGATCGGCGGGTTGCGGCGGCACGACCGCCGTCTTCCTGGCCTTGAACTGACCATTTTCACGCCACCAGGTCCAGATCGATCCCTCCAGGTTCGTCGTGTCCACGACGACGCCGAGGAAGCCGTAGTCCTTCGTCGGCTCGTGTGCGGGCCTCACCTCGAGCGCCATCTGGTGATTTGCGCCAAGATCGATGGTCTGGACGTGCCGCCGTGCGCGAAGGTCCCAGAAGTGCAGACGGTGCCCGTACCGATTGCCGAGCAGATCCTCGCCGACGAGGCCGTTCTCGAACTGCGGCGGGAGGCCCCACTCGCTCGAGATCATGTAATCGTGCGGGATGTTCCACCAGAAGTCGTAGCTCAAGCGCTGATCGCCGCGCTCCATCTCCCAGCGCCCGAGGATGTCGAAGCTGTCGCAGTCGAGCAGGAAGATGCCCGGCACGCCGTCGGTGCCGTCGGCGCCCCTGGCGCCCAGCGTGCTGATGTAGACCCCTTCGGGGCCGCAGTGCACCGTGTGCGGACGCGAATAGCCGGTCTTCCTGACGAGCTCCTCCGGCTCGATCACCTTGACGATCTTCGCCTGCGTGGGACCCGGTTTGGTATCGATGATGTACAGCCGCGACGAGCGCATTCCCGGCACGATCAGGTAGCGACGCTCGGTGAACGGGTGCCCGTTCAGCGGACACAACATCGAGCTGCACGCATTCCAGCCGAAGTGATGCAGCTCGTCGCCGACGTTCGTCAGCTCGACGGTGTGCACGGCTTTGCCGTACGTGGTCGAACCTGGCTTGGTGTCGACCACCGCCAGCGCATCGGGCGCGGTCTTGTCCGGTCGCAACAGCGCGACGTAGGCGTACTGCTCGTCGGGGGCTTCCATCGCAAGGCGCGGGGACGGGTAGAACGTGGGATCGGGACGCAGCATGTCGGGCATGGCAAACCTCCTCCGGGACCAATGAGGGCGCGCGACCTACCGCATCAGGATGAACCTCCGGCGCGCACACGGCAAGTGCGTGCGCTACCTGAGTGCGAAGCACGCACGTGGCAGTCGGTTTGCCGACGGTCGTTGCGACTTTGCCACCGACGAAGCGACGAGCGTGACATTATCGGTGACCTGTATCGCTGCGGGAAAACAGATGAACCGGTCATTGCGGATACTTGTCGTCGCCTTCGCCTTTTTTCCTTTCGGTCATGCCGCGGGTGCGACCGGCGATCGCGCCGGCCACGTGCCCACGCATGCGGACCTGCTCACGCAGCTCGAGAAAACGGATGTCGTTCGTGAAGGCCCCGCGCAGTCCACGCACGTGCTCTACGTTTTCTTCGACGCCAATTGCCTCTATTGCCACCTGACCTGGAAGGCGCTGCAGCCGTACGAGACGGCCGGCCTGCAGGTGCGCTGGGTGCCGGTCGCGTATCAGCAGCCGAGCTCCGTCGGCCGCGCCGCGGCCATCATGCAGGCGCCCGACCGTGCGGCCGCGTTGCGATTGAACGAGCTTCGCTACGACGCGTCGAAATACGACGGCGGGATCGAGCCGGCGACGACGGTTTCCGCGGCAATGGTCGCGCAACTGCAA
Source organism: Casimicrobiaceae bacterium (assembly GCA_035705655.1). GTDB lineage: Bacteria > Pseudomonadota > Gammaproteobacteria > Burkholderiales > Casimicrobiaceae > VBCG01. Next base: position 7,223 of record DASSVX010000279.1, on the reverse strand, counting down.
GCGAACACGCGGTTGATGCAAACGATCGCACCGGGCACCCCCGTGCTGGTCTGGAAGGACGGAGCAGGGAAGGTGCGCGTCAAGGTTGGCGTACCCCGGCTTTCGGCGCTGCCGGACATCACCGGGCTGCCGCAGCAGACGAACGACGATCCCGAGCTCGCGCAATTCCGGTGATTCAACCGGACGAGAACGCGATGCCGTTCGACGGCAGGCGGCTGATCTACGGCGGCTTCGAGGTGCTTGTCGACGCGTGAGCCGGGCTCGCGCAGGAGGGCGGGCTCATTCGCTACGGCGATCGACTCGGGCTTGCGTCGCGGCATAGAGCGCGGCATATTCCTTCGCCGCGCGATCCCACCCGAAGTCGCGCACCATGCCGTTTCGCTGCAGCGCCTGCCACGTCGGGCGCTGCCGGAATGCCGCCACGCAGCGTTCGATTGCGCCGAGCAGCGATGAAACAACGGGCGCGTCGAACGTGAATCCGGTCGCCGTGCCGCGCGTCATCGTTGCGGGCGTGCAGTCGACGACCGAGTCGACGAGACCGCCCGTTGCATGCACGATCGGCGGCGTTCCGTAACGCTGGCTGTACATCTGGTTCATGCCGCAGGGCTCGAAGCGCGACGGCATCACGAAGGCGTCGGCGCCCGCTTCCACGAGGTGCGCAAGCGATTCGTCGAACCCGACGAAGCCGGCAGCCTTGCCGGGGTGCGCGTCGGCAAGCACGCGCAGCCGCGCTTCGAGCGCCTTGTCGCCGGCGCCGACAATCACGAGCTGCGCGGGCAATCGAACGATGGCATCGACGGCATCGAGCAGGAGATCGATGCCTTTCTGATCCGTGAGCCGGGACACGGCCCCGAGCAGCAGCGTATCCGCGCGTGGCTCGAGATGGAAGCGCATCTGCAATGCGCGCCGGTTGGCGGCCTTGCGGTGCAGCCGCGTGGCATCGTAGCGCAGCGGGATCAGCACGTCGTTTCGCGGGTCCCAGACCGTGGTGTCGATGCCGTTCAGGATGCCGGTCAGAACGTCACGGCGTCCGGCGAGCAGGCCCTCGAGCCCCATCCCCGCCGGTGCGCTCTGGATTTCGGCCGCGTACGTCGGGCTCACCGTGCTGATGGCATCCGCATAGAAAAGCCCGGCCTTGAGGAACGAGAAGCGGCCGTAGTATTCGACGCCCTCCACGCGAAAGCATTCCGCCGGCAGGCCGAGATCCGTCACCCAGTGTTGCGCAAAAACGCCCTGGTACGCGAGGTTGTGGATCGTGACGATGCAAGGCGTCGTCGAATCGTGGAGCAGCGCGCCAAACGCGGGCGCGAGCGCGCACTGCCAGTCATTGGCGTGGACGAGTTGCGCTTGCCACTCGACGCCGCTTTGCGCCGTGCCGAGCAGCGCCGCGATGCGCGACAGCAGCCCGAAGCGCAGCGGATTGTCGTCCCAGTCGACGCCGGCGGCATCGAGGTACGGACCGCCTGCGCGCCGGTACAGCGCCGGACAGTCGATGATCCACGCGGGTACGTCGCCCGGCAATCGGACTTCGAGCAGATCGACAGCGGGAAGTGGGGCTATGCTATGTACGCGGGTCGTGCGTTGCGGGCGCCCGAGCGCATCGATCACGGCCTGGTACCCCGGCACCAGGACGCGCACGTCGAGGCCCAGACGACGCAGGGCGGCGGGCAGCGCGCCCGCAACGTCGGCCAGGCCGCCCGTCTTGACGAGCGGCGCATATTCCGACGTGGCGTAGAGGATGCGAAGCGGCGGCAGCGGCGACATCGAACCGTTCGATCACGACATGCGAGCGCCGTTCGGTGGTGCGCGAACGCGCGGATCGACTATAGCAGCACCGGCAACGCGACCGGCAGGCGAAGGACGACCATGGCAGACACTCACGGCGTGCAATTCGGTTACGGGCCTGCCAAGCGCGATCCGCAAGGCGCGTATCTGTCGCAGCTTGCGCGCGACACGCTCGCCATCGTCCTCGCCGGGGGGCGCGGCACGCGCCTCGGGCCGCTGACCGACTGGCGCACGAAGCCCGCCGTGCCATTCGGCGGCAAGTTCCGCATCATCGACTTTTCGCTGTCGAACTGCGTGAACTCCGGTGTTCGCCGCATCGGCATCTGCACGCAGTACAAGGCGCAGAGCCTCATTCGTCACGTGCAGCGCGGCTGGAGCTTCCTCGATGGGCGTTTTCGCGAGTTTGTCGAGCTGCTGCCCGCGCAGCAGCGCGTGACGGGCGACTGGTACAAGGGCACCGCGGATGCCGTGTACCAGAACCTCGATATCCTGCGCCGCCATGCACCCGAATTCGTGCTCGTCCTCGCGGGCGATCACGTCTACAAGATGGACTACGCGCGACTGCTGGCCGAGCACGTCGAGCGTGCGGCGGACGTATCGGTCGGCTGCGTCGAGGTGCCGATCGCTCTGGCCAGCCAGTACGGCGTGATGGATCTCGACGCCGAGTCGCGCGTGGTGGGCTTCGACGAAAAGCCTGCGCACCCGCGCCCGGCACCGGGACAGCCCGACGTCGCGCTCGCGAGCATGGGCATCTACGTGTTCAATGCGTCGTTCCTGTTCAACGAGCTGATCCGCGACGCAAAGCAGACACGATCGACCCACGATTTCGGAAGGGACGTCATTCCGTCCCTCATCGCCGACGCAAAGCGCGTGTTCGCGCACCGTTTCGCCGCGTCCTGCGTCAACATGGCCGGCGACCGGCCGTACTGGCGTGACGTGGGGACGATCGACGCGTACTGGGAAGGCAATCTCGACCTCACGCACGTCACGCCGGACCTCAATCTCTACGACGACGACTGGCCCATCTGGACCTACCAGGAGCAGTTGCCGCCGGCGAAGTTCGTTTTCGAGACCGACGAGCGCAGGGGCTCGGCATTCGATTCGCTCGTCTCCGGCGGTTGCGTCATCAGCGGCTCGTCGGTGCGCCGGTCGCTGCTGTTTTCGAACGTGCGCGTGCACAGCTACTCCGATATCCAGGACGCGGTGATCCTTCCCGATGTGGAGGTGCACCGGCACGTCATGCTCAGGAACTGCATCATCGACCGGTACTGCGCGCTGCCGGCCGGGCTGCAAGTTGGCGTCGATCCGGACGAGGACCGCAAGCGCTTCCATGTCACCGAGCGCGGCGTCACGCTGGTGACGCCGGAAATGCTCGGACAGCACGTGCACGGCCTGCCGTGATCACCAGCATCGAACCCGTTAGCCCGTTCCTTCAGTTCGGTGCGCCGCGCGCGCATACGGAGAAAAAGCGCAACATCTCAGCCGATGCGTCGGGACCCGACGAATCGGTGTACGAGCCGCTCGGGTCGCCGCCGAACCACGCGTGCCCTCCGCCGTGCACGAGCCATTGCTCGGCCAGCAGGGCGCCCTCGGCGCCTCGGTAGACCGTTCGCGTGTACGAACGGCCGTCAGGCACGCGCCCGCTCTCGCGGGACTCGCGCATTTGCGCTTCGGCGGGCGATGCGCAACCATCGGTGCCTGCGCATTGCGACACGATAGCCGCACCGTTGCACGCATCGACCGTGGTGTCGCAATCGCCGTGAAAGACGATGGCCGGTACCCCGCGCCTGCCGGAGCGCGAACCGCGATCGGCGCTCTGTGCAGTCCCCCGTGTCATGACGGCGAATGCAGAGGCGAGATCGTGCGCCGCACCGACCGGCAGCCCGGAATGCACGCCAATTGCAGCGTACACATCGGGATAGGTGTCCGCGATCACGGCCGCCATCGCCCCTCCGGCCGACAGTCCCGCCACGTAGACGCGACGCGCGTCGAGCCGGTGCGCATTCACCAGGTGGCGCGCGAGCCCGCTGATCAGCGCCGGTTCTCCACGACCGCGCTGCTGATCGCCGCTGCGAAACCAGTTCCAGCATCGGGTCGCATTCCTGCGCTTCGATTGAGCCGGATAGGCGACGACGTAGCCATGCTCCTGCGCGAGCGCGTTCATCCGCGTGCCCCGCGCAAAATCGTCGGGCGATTGCGTGCAGCCGTGCAGCATGACGATGAGGGGCGGGGCCGGATCGGCGAGACCGCGCGGAACGAACAGCTTGTAACGCAGCTCACCCGCGTCAGCGGTGAAGCGGTGCTCGCGAAATGCGCCCTCATGCTCGTCGCGGAAGTCTCGCCCGGATCGCGTTTGCCCCGGCCATGGCGCATCCGCGCGCGGCGCGCCGCCGACCTCGCGCCACGTCCCTTCGATGGTGTTCCCGCGCGTCGTTGCAAGCTCCTGCGTTGCGGCGGCCGGAGCAGAGGTTGCGGACAACCGGCGCTGGATGAGGCGAGTGGCGCCGGTCAGGTCGCCCGTGCTCATGCGTTGCATCGCTTCGTTCATCGTGCCGTTCATGTCGAAAATCATCGTAGTGGTTCCATTCTTCAGTGAAGCCGATCGCTCAAGGCGGCCTTGACCGCGGCGCTGGCGTGCAGTGCACCCAGCACGGTTATCGATTCGATGGTGTCCTGCGCAAGCGCCGGCGACACGTCATCGGCAATGCGCACGAGCCCGAGCGCCTGGATGCGCAGCTTCCTGCCTGATTTGCGAACGGTTTCGAGGTCGCGCCTCGAGTAATCCAGCAGACCGAGCACGAGCGTGCGCCGCGCGACGGTCTGCCGCAGCACGTCGGCGTGCACGGCGATCTGGTTTCGAATCGCCGTCCGGATGAGATCGGTGCGGTTCGAATAGAACCCTTCCTGCACGAGCAGATCGATCTGGCCGAGGTCCACGCACCCGACGTTGATCGTGATCTTTTCGGTGTCGGGGACCTTCACCTTCAAATCGCCCATGTCGATTCCTTCGCGTATTCAAACCATCCGTAGACCATCCTAACACCATCCCGACAGATGGTAAAGCCGAACAACCGCCGCCCGGCACCGGCTCGTGATCGACCTATACTTCCCTTCTCGCGGAGCGGTGCGCCGCGCTGGAAAAGCGTTAACCGTCTGGTTAACATACGGCAATGGACGCGGTCACGGACGGCAAACGCGCAAGGTCACCCGTTCACCGGCAGGGCACGCGCGACAGCGGGCGTACGCAGGCGGCCATCCTGACGGCCGCCACGCGCGAATTCGCACGCCACGGCCTCGGCGGCGCGCGTGTCGACCGCATCGCCGCCGGCGCACGCACGAACAAGCGGATGCTCTACTACTACTACGGCAGTAAGGAAGCGCTGTTCGTCGCGGTGCTCGAGGACTGTTATGCGCGCATTCGCCGGGCCGAAAAGGCGCTGTCGCTGCTCGATGTCGATCCGGTCGAAAGCGTGCGGCGTCTCGTCGAGTTCACCTGGAATTACTACCTGCGCCACCCCGAATTCCTGACGTTGCTCAACAGCGAGAACCTGCACGGCGCGTGCCACGTGCGCAAGTCGCCGAACGTGCGTGAAATGAATTCACCGCTGATCGAAACGCTCGGCGAGGTGCTCGAGCGCGGGCGTGGCAGCGGGGTGTTCCGTCGCGATGTCGATGCGCTGCAGCTGTACGTGACGATCGCCGCACTTTCGTATTTCTACCTGTCGAACAACCAGACGCTGTCGGCCGTGTTCGGCCGCAATCTGGCAACGCCGCAGGCGAGAAGGGAGCGGCTGCAGCACATGGTCGACGTGGTGCTTGGCTACCTGCAGTCGGGCTGACGAACGCGGCGGCGCGACATTTGACACCCGGCGCAGCCGGCGCGGATAATTAACCGGCTGGTTACTTGATGCGGCGCCTCGCGCGCCCGCTCGACGGCCGTTCCTGCACCTCCGAAGCTTCGCGGAGAAACCATGCAAACCTCGATGTGGCGGCGCGTGCTTTACTCGTCGTGGGCGCGGCCGATCATCCTCATCGTGCTGTTGATCGTGCTGTGGCAGCTTGCGATCGTCGTGTTTCGCATCCCGCCCTACCTCATTCCCGCGCCGCTCGCGGTCGTGAAGCAACTGGTCACGCAGTGGCCCGAGCTCCTGCAGCAGGCATCCTTCACGACGTATGCGACGCTTGGCGGATTCGCGCTGTCGATTGCCTTCGGCATCCCGATGGCGTTGCTGATCGCCTATTCGCGCACGGTGGAAAGCTTCGTCTATCCGCTGCTCGTCTTCTCGCAAAGCGTACCGAAGGTCGCCATCGCGCCGCTTTTCGTCGTGTGGTTCGGCTTCGGCATCATCCCGAAGGTGATCGCCGCGTTCATGCTCGGCTTTTTCCCGATCGTCGTGTCGACCGTCGTGGGCTTCAAGTCGGTCGACCGCGACATGATCGATCTTGCCCGCTCGATGAAGGCGAGCAAGCTGCAGATCTTCCGGCGTATCAGCCTGCCGCAGGCGTTGCCGTCGATCTTCGCCGGGCTCAAGGTGTCGGTCACGCTGGCCGTGGTGGGCGCGGTCGTCGGCGAATTCGTCGGCTCGAACTCCGGGATCGGCTACGTGCTGCAGATCGCGAACGGCAATTTCGATCTCCCGCTCATGTTCGCGGCACTCACCATCCTGTCGCTCATCGGCGTATTGCTGTTCGCGGCGGTCGATCTTGCCGAGCGCTTCATGATCCCGTGGCACGCGTCGCAGCGCAACGAATTCAGCGCCACTGCCTGACGGGCAGCGGCTTCGCAACGTCGTCGTAACAAGGAGGAGATCCATGTTGAAGCGAATCCTGCCGGTCATCGTCGCCGCGTTCGCGCTGGCGTCCGGCCCCGCCGTCGCCCAGGCCAAGGAGAAGGTCGTCCTGCTGCTCAACTGGTACACGTACAGCGAGCATGCGCCGTTCTATCTCGGCAAGGAGCGCGGCTATTTCGATCAGGAAGGCATCGACCTCGACATCCAGGAGGGCCGCGGCTCGGGCGTCACCGTGCAGGCCGTGGCGGCTGGTACGGCCGCGTTCGGGTACGCCGACGTGCCCACGATGATGAAGGCGGCGTCGAAGGGCGCACCGGTGATCGCCGTCGGCGTTGCGCTGCAGACGTCGCCGATGTCGGTGATGGGCTTCGCCGACAAGAACATCCGCAAGCCGGACGACATCAAGGGCAAGACGGTGGCCGTCACGCCGGGCGATTCGATGTCGCAGATCTGGCCGCTGTTCCTGCAGAAGACCGGACTCAAGCAAAGCGATTTCAAGACGGTCGCCGGCGATGCGCAGACGAAGCTCAACGCCGTGATCAACGGCCAGGCCGACCTGCTGCTCGGCTACGTGATGGACCAGGCGATCAAGCTGCAGGACGCCACGCACAAGCCGGTGTACCCGATCCGTTTCGCCGATTACGGCGT
>DASSVX010000278.1:0-7440 GCA_035705655.1 Casimicrobiaceae bacterium | reverse complement strand
GGAGGCGTAGCGCGCGGTTGACGCCGCAATGCTCGCCGAGCTCGAAGCGGCCCTCGAACGGCGTCGCACCGACGGACTCCTGCGCGAGCGGCGCGTGGTCGAAAGCGCGCAGGGTCCGCGCATCCGGTGCGGCGATCGCACGCTTCTCGCGTTTGCGAGCAACGATTATCTCGGCCTCGCGAATGCGCCGGAGCTCGTCGACGCGCTATGCGCCTCGGCACGCGCGTGGGGCGCTGGCGCCGGCGCGTCGCACCTGATCGTCGGGCACCAGGCGCCGCATGAGGCGCTCGAGCAGGAGCTCGCGGCATTCGTCGCGCCCGGCGCCAATGCGCGCGCGCTCGTGTTCTCGAGCGGCTACCTCGCGAACCTCGCGATTCTGTCGTCGCTTGCAAGCCGCCACGATGCGATCTTCGCCGATCGGCTGAATCACGCCTGCCTGACCGACGGCGCACGGCTGTCGCGCGCGACCCTCACGCGCTACCCGCATCTCGACGTTGGCGCGCTTCGCGATGCGCTCGGGCGCGTGCGCGCCCGGCGCCGGTTCATCGTGACCGACGCGGTGTTCAGCATGGACGGCGACATCGCGCCGCTCGCCGACCTGCTCGAGCTCGCGCAGACGCACGATGCGTGGCTCGTCGTCGACGACGCGCACGGGTTCGGCGTGCTGGGCGGCGGACGCGGAACGCTCGCGCATCTCGGGCTCTGCTCCGAGCGCATCGTCTGCATGGGCACGCTCGGCAAGGCGGCGGGCGTGGCGGGCGCGTTCGTCGCCGCGCATCCGCTCGTGATCGAGACGCTGGTGCAGACCGCGCGGCCGTACATCTACACGACCGCATCGCCGGCGCCGCTCGCCGAAACACTGCGCGTGGCGCTGCGCGTCGTTCGCGATGCCGACGCCCGGCGCGCCCGGCTCGCAACGCTGATCGGCGCGTTTCGCGCGCAGGCGGCCGGGCTGCCGTGGAAGCTTCTTGCCTCGTCGACCGCGATCCAGCCGCTCGTCGTCGGCGACGCGGCGACAGCCGTGCGCGTCGCGGAAGCGCTCGCCGCGCGCGGCATTCTCGTGCCCGCCATCCGGCCGCCGACGGTGCCCGCGGGCACCGCCCGGCTGCGGATTTCGCTGTCGTCCGCACATACGCTGGCCGATGTCGATGCACTCGCCCGCGCGCTGCGCGAGGTCGCGGCCGATGCGTGACATCGAATGCAGCGCTCCCGGCGTGCACGTCGAATCGCTGGGCGCGGGCGGTCCGCTCGTGCTGCTGCACGGCTTCGCCATGAACGGCGGACTCTTCGCGCCGCTGTTGGCGGAGCTTGCGCGCACGCACCGTGTCCATGTCGTGGACATTCCCGGCCACGGGCGCTCGCCGCCGCTCGACCCGTTCGAGCTGCCGCGCATCGTCGACGCGATCGACGCGGCGATCGACGGAGCCGATCTCACGGTGCTGGGCTGGTCGCTCGGCGGGCAGATTGCGCTTGCGTGGGCGCTCGCGCGCCCGCAGCGGATCCGGCGGCTCGTGCTCGTCGCCACGACGCCGTCGTTCGTCGAGCGCGACGGCTGGCGGCACGCGATGAGCGCGCAGACGCTGTCGCGCTTCGGCGACGAGCTTCGCGCTTCCTATCGCCTCACGCTGCAGCGGTTCCTCGCGCTGCAGGTGCACGGCAGCGAGGAAGGGCGGGCCACCCTCGCCGCGTTGCGGCAGCGGCTCTTCGAACGCGGCGAGCCATCGCCGGAGGCGCTCGCCGCCGCGCTTCGCGCCCTCGCGCAGAACGATCTGCGATCGGCGCTGGCGCACATCGCGGCACCCACGCTCGTGATCGCGGGCGACCGCGACGCGCTGGTGCCGCTCGCTGCAACGCGTGAGCTCGCCGCCGCAATGCCGAATGCCACGCACGTGACGATCGAGGGCGCGGCGCATGCGCCTTTCCTGTCGCATCGGCGACGCTTCATCGACACGGTGCTGTCGTACGTCGATGACTGAGCCCGCCTATCCGGCGCCCGATCCACGCGACGTCGATCCGCAGGCGGTGCGGCGCGCCTTCGCGCATGCGGCCGCGACGTACGACGGGGCGGCGGCCTTGCAGCACGAAATCGGCATGCGGATGGCCGAGCGGCTCGACTACGTGAAGCTCGCGCCGTCGGTGATCCTCGACGCCGGCTGCGGCACCGGCGACGCGGTCGGCGATCTCGGCGTTCGCTATCCGGCGGCGCGCATCGTCGCGTTCGACATCGCGCTGCCGATGGTCCTCGCCGCGCGTGCACGCGTGCGCGCCGGGCGAAGCACCTTTCGGCGGCTGCTGCGGCCGTTCGCGGCGCGAACCCTGTCCGAGCCCGCATTCGTGTGCGCCGACATCAACGCGCTGCCGTTCGACGGCGTCGCCTGCGACCTCGTCTGGAGCAACCTTGCACTGCAGTGGGTGAACGACCTGCCGCGCGCATTCGCCGAGTTCCGCCGCGTGCTGAAGGTCGGCGCGCTGCTGTCGTTCACGACGTTCGGCCCCGACACGCTGCGCGAGGTGCGCGCCGCATTCGCCGGCATCGACGCGAAGACGCATACGAATCGCTTCGTCGACATGCACGATATCGGCGACATGCTCGTGCACGCCGGCTTCGCCGATCCGGTCATGGACATGGAGTACGTGACGCTGACCTACGACAGTCCGCAGGCGCTCGTCGCGGAGCTGAAGGCGATCGGTGCGTCGAACCGCACGCGCGGGCGGCCGCGGGGCCTGATGGGGCGCACGCGCTGGGCGCGTGCCGTTGCAAGGCTCGAAGCGCTGCGGCACGACGGCCGCATCCCGGCGACGTTCGAGGTGATCTACGGCCATGCGTGGAAAGTCGCGCCGCGCACGACACCCGAAGGCCATGCGATCGTGCGCGTGCAGCGCCCCGGGTCGCGGGCGTGAGCGCGGTCGTGAATCGCACCGCCGCCTCCTCGCGCGGGATCTTCGTCACCGGCACCGACACGGGCGTCGGCAAAACGCGCATCGCAACCGCGCTGCTGCACGCGCTCGCTCGCGCCGGCGTGCGTGCCGTCGGCATGAAACCGGTCGCGGCGGGCTTCGAGCCCGCGGCGAACATCAACGGCGACGTGATTGCATTGCGCGCCGCCGGCAACGTCGACGTGCCGCTTGCAGACTGCAACCCGTACGCGTTCGCCGACGCGGTTGCGCCGCATCTTGCCGCGGCCGCGGCAGGGATCGACATTGCGATGCCCGCGATCGTCGGCGCCGCCGGGCGATTGCGCGAGCGCGCCGACGCGCTGGTGGTCGAGGGTGCCGGCGGTGCGCTCGTGCCGCTCGACGGCACGCGCGACATGCTCGACATCGCCGCTGCGCTGCAGCTTCCGGTGCTGCTCGTCGTCGGGATGCGCCTCGGCTGCCTCAATCACGCGCTGCTGACGGCACTCGCCGTGCAACGCCGCGGGCTCGTGCTTGCTGGCTGGATCGCGAACGAGCTCCCGCCCGGCATGCCGCTCGTGCAGCAGAACGTCGAAGCGCTCGCCGAGCGCCTCGGTTGCGTGCCGATCGTCGTCGCCGGTCCCGGCGAGCGCCCCGTTTTCCATGCTGCGCAACTTGCGATGCTCGGCCTCGTCGCATGAGCCTGCGTGCGCGCCGGGCACGCATCGTGTCGACGACGGCTCTAACGTTCCGTGCTAACATTTGCATCCTTTGAAAAGCGCGCGTCAGCCGACGCGCGTTTTTTCCGCGTGCGATTCGAAGCCGCCGGACATGGCGAGGCCGTGTCATGACAGAGGGAATGCATGGTGTGTAAACGAAGGGAACTCGCGCGGTGGCTTCGCCGTGCCGCAACCGCCGCATTGCTCGCCGCGCCGGCGGCCGCGCTCGCGGCGCCCGACTGGTATTTCCAGCCGCCGGCCACGCCGCTGGCGCGCGAAATCATCACGCTGCACGACCTCATCTTCTGGATCTGCGTCGCGATCTTCGTCGGCGTGTTCGGCACGATGTTCTATTCGCTGTACCGGCACCGCAAGTCGGTCGGGCACCAGGCGGTGCAGTTCCACGAGAACACCGCGGTCGAGGTGATCTGGACGGTCATTCCGTTCCTGATCCTGCTGTTCATGGCGTGGCCGGCGACGAAGACGATCCTCGCGTCGCACGACACCGCGGCGTCGGACATGACGATCAAGGTCACCGGCTATCAGTGGAAGTGGAACTACGACTACATGCAGGAAGGCTTCGGCTACTACTCGACGCTCGCGACGCCGCTCGACCAGATCGAGGGCCGCGCGCCGAAGGGCGAGCATTACCTGCTCGAGGTCGACAACCCGCTCGTCGTGCCGGTAGGCGCCAAGGTGCGCGTGCTGGTCACCGCCAACGACGTGATCCATTCCTGGTGGGTGCCGGCGTTCGGCGTGAAGCAGGACGCCATTCCCGGATTCGTGCGCGACACGTGGTTTCGTGCTGACAAGGTCGGCGTCTATCGTGGCCAGTGCGCGGAACTGTGCGGCAAGGAGCACGGCTTCATGCCGGTCGTCGTCGAGGTGAAGTCGAAGGACGACTATGCGAAGTGGGTGGCCGAGCAGAAGCAGAAGCTCGGCGCCGCCACGCAGAACCCCAACAAGGTCTGGGACGAGAAGGAGCTCGTCGCGCATGGCGAGCAGGTGTTCAACGCGAACTGCGCGGCGTGCCACCAGGCGAACGGCAGCGGCAACGCGGCGATCGGTGCGCCGGCCCTCGTCGGCGACAAGGTGGTGCTCGGTCCTGCTCAGCACCAGATCGACGTCGTGCTGAACGGCCAGACCAACGGGGTCGTGCAGAAGGCGCCCACCGGGGGCAAGATGCCTTCGTGGAGCCAGCTTTCCGACGTCGACATCGCGTCGGTGATCACGTACACCCGCAACGGCTTCGGCAACAAGGCGAGCGAGAACGTCGTCCAGCCGTCGGCCGTGAAGGCCGAACGGAAGTAGCCGGAGGAGTTCGAATGTCCAGCATCCCACACGACCTGGTTGTCGGCGGCGTTCCGCACGGCGAGCACGCGCATCACCCGAAGGGGATCATGCGCTGGATCACGACGACCAACCACAAGGACATCGGCACGATGTACCTGTGGTTCTCGTTCACGATGTTCATCGTCGGCGGAATCATGGCGCTGACGATCCGCAGCGAGCTCTTCCAGCCCGGACTGCAGATCGTCAAGCCCGAGTTCTTCAACCAGATGACGTCGCTGCACGGCCTCATCATGATCTTCGGCGCACTGATGCCCGGCGCCGTGGGCTTCGCCAACTGGCTGATCCCGATGCAGATCGGGGCGCCCGACATGGCGTTCGCGCGAATGAACAACTGGAGCTTCTGGCTTCTGCCTCCCGCGGCGATCATGCTGATCCTGTCGCTGTTCGTGCCCGGCGGCGCCGCCGAAACGGGCTGGACGCTCTATCCGCCGCTATCGATCCAGTCGGGCATGGGCATGGACCTGACGATCTTCGCGATCCATATCATGGGCGCGTCGTCGATCATGGGCTCGATCAACATCATCACCACGATCCTGAACCTGCGCGCACCCGGCATGACGCTGATGAAGCTGCCGCTGTTCTGCTGGGCGTGGCTCATCACCGCCTACCTGCTGATCGCCGTGATGCCGGTGCTCGCCGGCGCCGTCACGATGCTGCTCACCGACCGGCATTTCGGCACGTCGTTCTTCAACGCGGCCGGTGGCGGCGACCCGGTGCTGTTCCAGCACGTATTCTGGTTCTTCGGCCACCCCGAGGTCTACATCATCATCCTGCCGGCGTTCGGCATCATCTCGGAAATCGTTCCGACGTTCTCGCGCAAGCCGCTGTTCGGCTACGCGTCGATGGTGTACGCGCTCGCCGCGATCGCGATCCTCTCGTTCCTCGTCTGGGCGCACCACATGTTCACGGTCGGCATGCCGGCGGCGAGCATCCTCTTCTACATGTACGCGACGATGCTGATCGCCATTCCGACCGGCGTGAAGGTGTTCAACTGGCTCGCGACGATGTGGAAGGGCTCGATCACGCTCGAGGCGCCGATGCTCTTCGCGCTGGGGTTCCTGTTCCTGTTCGTGATCGGTGGCTTCACCGGGCTGATCCTCGCCATCCAGCCGGTCGACGTGCAGTTTCAGGACACGTACTACGTCGTCGCGCACTTCCACTACGTGATGGTCGCGGGCACGCTGTTCGCATTCTTCGGCGGAACGTATTACTGGCTGCCGAAGTGGACCGGCCACATGTACGACGAGAAGCTCGCCGACTGGCATTTCTGGCTGTCGTTCATCTTCTTCAACGTCGCATTCTTCCCGATGCACTTCCTCGGGCTCGCCGGCATGCCGCGGCGCGTTCCGGATTACGCGCAGCAGTTCACCGACTGGAACATGGTGTCGACGATCGGCGCGTTCGGCTTCGGGCTGTCGCAGCTCCTGTTCCTCGCCACGGTCGTGAAGTGCATCCGCGGCGGCGCGCCGGCGCCGGCCAAACCGTGGGACGGCGCCACGACGCTCGAGTGGACGCTGCCGTCGCCGGCGCCGTATCACTCGTTCGAGACGCCGCCGGTCGTCAAATAGCGGCGCGCGCCCGATCGACACGATGCCGCCATCGACGCTCGACTCCATGGCCAATGAGCCGCAGCGCGACGCGCGCCTTCGGGCCGCCAACCGGCGGACGGGACTCGTCCTGCTCGCGATCGCGCTGCTGTTCTTCTTCGGCATCATCGCCTCGCGCTTCATCGAGAGCGAGATGGTATCGATCGCCGTCGTCGGCGGGGCCATCCTGCTCTACCTGGTCGTCGCCATCGGGCGGCACCTGCGCAAATGACCGGCGCGAAGCCGCGAGCGTGGGGGGGCCAATGAGCGCCGCCGGGCCGTCCCAAGACGCGAATTGCGCCCCCTCCGGGGGCAGCGAAGTGGCGAAGCCGCGAGCGTGGGGGGACCCCACCCGTGATGAGGTCGCGCGGAGCAATCGCACGCTGCTGACGAAGCTCGGCGTCGTCGTCGTCGCGATGTTCGGCTTCGGCTACGCGCTCGTGCCGTTCTACGAGAAGATCTGCGAGGTGACGGGGCTGCGCAACATCGACTCGGCCGACACCGTGACGAACACCCAGGTCGACACGACGCGCTCGGTGCGCATCGAATTCGACACGAACCTGCGCAACCTTCCGTGGCAGTTTCGCGCGCTGCAGCTTGCAACCGACGTCCATCCCGGCGCGGTGACGCAGGCGATGTTCGAGGTCGTCAACACCACCGACCGGCCGATCACCGGGCAGGCCATTCCAAGCTACGGGCCCCGGCAGGCGGCGCTCTACTTCAAGAAGCTCGACTGCTTCTGCTTTTCGCAGCAGACGCTCGCGCCGCACGAGAAGCGCGACATGCCGGTCGTGTTCGTCGTCGACCCGAAGCTGCCGAAGGACGTGCCGACGATCACGCTGTCGTACACGTTCTTCGAGGTCGAGGGGCACGAGAGATCGTGACAG
>DASSVX010000277.1:0-2289 GCA_035705655.1 Casimicrobiaceae bacterium | reverse complement strand
CATCCGAGCTCTGGTCCGACACGCCGACGACGAGGTCGGTGTTCATCACGTTGTGGATGAGCGGAATGTGTTTGTCGCCGATGCCCTGGATGTTGTGCTCGCCGTAGCCGTTGCAGAGCATCGTCGGGCATTCGACGGCTTCGACGGCCGCTATCCTCGTCCCGTGGACCGACTTGAGATAGTCCCCGGCGGCGATCGTCCCCGCGGAGCCAGTGGCCGCGACGAACGCCGCGAGACGAAGCCCCGGCTCCGTTTCGCGCATGTCGTCGAACACGCGTTCCAGCGCGCGACCCGTGCAAAGGTAGTGGACGAGGTAATTGTTGAATTCGGCAAACTGATTGAGAATGAGATTGTGTGGGTCACGGGAAAGCTCGGCGCATTGGTCGTAGATTTCCTTGACGTTGCTTTCCGTCCCCGGGGTGCGAATGATGTCCGAATCATCCGCAACCCAACGCTCGAGCCAGGCGAAGCGCTCCTGGCTCATGCCGGCGGGCAAAACGGCGACGCCGCGGCAGCCGAGAATGCGCGAGATCGCCACTCCGCCGCGGCAATAGTTCCCCGTCGACGGCCAGATCGCCTTGTGCAGTGTGGGGTCGAAGCGGCCGGTCACGAGACGCGGCACGAGGCAGCCGTACGCGGCAAGAACCTTGTGCGCGCCGATCATCGGAAAGCGCCCGCCGAGCGCCACGACGATTCTTGTCTTCACGCCGGTGAGCGCCTCCGGCAGCACCAGGTATCCCGGGACGTCGACACGGCCGGTGCGCGCTTCGTCGTTGAACCAGTGCACGCGCCAGAGGTTCGCCGCCTGCGGCTCGTTGGGGTCGACGTCGGCAAGCGCCGCCAGTCGCCGTGCCGGAATACGTTCGGGATCCGCGAGCTCGCTGAACGTTGGCAGCGTGATGTTCAGTTGACGCAGCCGTTCCAGCGCGTTGCGGCGCGAACTTGCGTCGACGATCTGCGGTTCGAGGGCGAGATGGCTCATGCGACGAGAATTCCTTTCGCGTTCAGCGATGGAACAGGCGCCGCAGCGCGCCGCTGATGCGCTGCCACAGCACCGAGAAAACGAGCGAGCCGGCATCGAGTGCGGCCGGCGGGCCTGTTTGCGCAGGGCCGCCTGGGCCCCGATCGAGGCGTGCCTGCAGATTGCGCGCGAACGTGTCGGTCATGCGCGCAGCGATGTCCTCGACGATCGCGGATCGACCGAATTGCGCGAGCGGACCGGTCAGCGTGTAGCCGACCTCGATGTCGACGCGGGTGGCGGTTGCGCCCTGCTCCTCGCGCAGCACGTAGCGGATTTCGCCGCGTGTCATCGAGCCCGACCGCGTGTCGCGGGCGCTGCCGCGAATCGTTCCGGCATGGTTCGAGGGGTCGCGCACCGCGTCGGCGACGCCTTCGAACTCGGCGATGATCGGGCCCACCTTGATGCGCATTCTCGGCTCGACATGGTCGTTCGTCGGCGTGCCGCTGAGCGACGTCCCCGGCAGACACGTCGTGACCTCGGGGAGGCGGCCGAAGAATGCCCAGACATCGTCGCGCGGGTGATCGACGCAAAACGACTGGCGCAACGTCGACTGGGGCTTGTCCGTCGAGGACGCCGCAGCCATTGCGCGCGACGCCGGCTCGGTGGGCGCCGATCCGGATGACGCGGCGGCCGGCGCCCGCGACGAAGCGTGCGCACTCCCGGAAGGCTCCAGCGGCATCGGTGAACGATCCGAGCCGACGGGTCCCAACGCCGTTCTGCGCGTGGATGGAAGCGCCGCGCCGTTCGCCGCACGCGCTTCGATCACGCGCTGTATCGCGCGAACGATGCCGACATAACCGGTGCAACGACACAAGTTGCCGCTCATCGCCACACGGATATCGTTCTCGCCGGCATCAGGCATTCGCAACACGACGTCACGCGCCGAAGCCAGCATGCCCGGCGTGCAATAGCCGCACTGCAGCGCATGCTCGCGCGAGAACGCCGCGCGCAACGCCTGCATCACCTCGTCTTCGTCGTGTCCTTCGATCGTCGTGACGTCGGCGCCATCGCAGGCGACGGCAAGCGTGATGCAGGAGCGCGCCGGCATCGAGTCGATCATCAGCGTGCACGCGCCGCAGATGCCGTGCTCGCAGCCGAGATGCGTGCCGGTGAGCCCGAGCGCGTCCCGCAAAAAGTCCGCGAGGCTCGTCCGGGGCTCGACGTCCGCCGCGACGGCTTTGCCGTTGACGGTAAGGTTGACCGCCGTCATGCGAATCCGGCGTTCTCGACAGCGCGCTTCAATGCCGCGACGTGAATCTGGTTGTCGA
>DASSVX010000276.1:0-18059 GCA_035705655.1 Casimicrobiaceae bacterium | reverse complement strand
CTCGGCGGCGCCAAGAACCATATGGTGGTGATGCCGGACGCCGATCTTGACCAGGCGACCGACGCGCTGATGGGGGCCGGCTACGGTTCGGCGGGCGAGCGCTGCATGGCGATATCGGCCGTCGTTGCGGTGGGCGATGTCGCGGATTCGCTCGTCGACAGATTGGCAAAGCGCGCACGCAAGGTGCAGACCGGCCCCGGGCACGCGCCGGACAGCGAAATGGGTCCCGTGATCACGTGCGCGGCGCGCGACAGGATCACCGGATTGATCGACCGCGGCGTCGAGGAGGGCGCGTCGCTGGTCGTCGACGGCCGCAAGCCCGCGGTCGACGGGCATGCAAACGGCTTTTTCGTCGGCCCGACGCTGTTCGACCACGTGAAGCCCTACATGACGATCTACCGCGAAGAGATCTTCGGCCCTGTGCTGGAGGTGCTGCGCGTGGACTCGCTGACCGGTGCGATCGACATGATCAACGCGAATCCGTATGCGAACGGTGCCGCGATCTTCACGCGCTCGGGTCACGCGGCGCGACGCTTCGAGCAGGACGCGGAAGTGGGCATGGCGGGCATCAATATCCCGATTCCGGTGCCGATGTCGTTCTATTCGTTCGGTGGCTGGCGCAATTCGCTGTTCGGCGACCTGCACGTTCACGGGCTCGACGGCGTGCGCTTCTATACGCGGCTGAAGACGGTGACGTCGCGCTGGCCCGACGACGGCAGTGCGGCTCCGGGATTTCACATGCCGGTGATGGGGTAGCGCGCGGGGCGCTGACGCGAACCACCTGCGTTGCAAGGGTCGCCCGCATCGGTCATTCGTCCAGCACCTGCCATGTCAGCCGCGGGTTGTCGTGCGCTGCGCTTAGCATGGCCTGAACGAACGTTGCTGCGCCCGCGGGCCCTTCGACACGCATCGTGACCCGGTAGGCGGGTTGGCGCACCGGCTCGGCGGCGGGCGGTGCGCCGGACGCCGCTTCGACGCTCGGCGGCGACAACGTGCAGTTTTCGATGCTCGCGGCGCCCGGCAGCAGGCACAGGCGCTCGATCACGTGGCGCACCGTGAAGCCGTCGCCCGCGTCGGCGATGCCCGCTCCCGCAGGATAATCGGCCGGCGACTGCAGCATGGCGGGCACGCCGCGCCGATCCTCGCCGGCCTGGCGGGAAGCAAAATAGTTGTGCGGCGGGTCGTCGTTCGTCGTGTCGATGCCCCCGCCTTCGAACAGGGCGACGACATCGCGCTCGAGTGCTACGGACGCCGCGAATATCGCCTGTTGGCGCGCATTGACGTTGCCGCCGATGGCTGCGCTCGTGGCAACGGCGCGCACCAGCGCCATGCCTGCGAAGGCGAGGGCAACCACCGCCACCATCGCGACCAGCAGGATGACGCCGCGCGCGTGCCGCTTCATCGGCTATCCGCTTCGGTTCCAGATGACATTGCGTAGCGGGACGACCGTTTCCAGCACGCGGTAGCGATAGCTGCCGTTGGCGCTGCCCGGAATCGTTCCTTCGAGCCGGCCCGGGCAAGCCGCCTTGTCGTCCAGCGCGCAATCGAAGAGCACCCAGTGAAAGTCGCGCGCAAGCGTGCGATCGACGCGCTCGGTCCGGACGATGATGCCGACGCGGATCGCCTTGATGCGCTCGAGCGTTGCGCGCGGTGCGGCAAGCAGCGCCGCCGGGGACCAGGCACCCGCTGCATCGGCGCGCGCCCAGGTGTCGAGTGCGCCGTCTCCGTTGCTGTCGATGCCGTATTGAAATTTGAGGTTGACGACATTCGACGTGAGAGGCACGGGCGCGTCGCCATTGGCGAGATCCTGGCTTCGCAGTGTCTCGGCGAGGACGTCGAACCGAAGCGTCGATGCGCGACTCGCGGCGCCGAGGTCAACCAGCACGGTCGTGATCGGCAGATCGATCGCAATGCCCGTATGCGTGAGGTCGACGATGCCGGCGCTCGGGGCTGCGACTGCGCTCACCTGGGTTGTCACGCAATTCCCGGTCCGCGTGACCGCGACGATTCGATCGCCGGCCGTGAAGCCGTCGGGGCTTTGCGCGCGGACATGCGTGCCGGCGTCGGCGGCGGCAGCGACGGCCACAGGCAGCGCAACCCTGCGTGCGAAGGTTTGCCGGACCACGAGACTGTCGGGGCGGTTGGCACCGCCGCCCTCGGTGATAAGGACCGCGATGGGGCGAAGCGTGGTCGCCATATCGGCGATTGCCGGACAGGTGTCGAGCGCGCGCGCGGCAGACACCCATCCGGCGCCGGCGCCCGTGATCTGCGCGGCGAGCGTATAGAGGGCGAACGCCGCGCTGCCATGCGCGTCGGCGGCCGTCGCTGCGTTGCGCCGTACCGCGTCGGTGGCAACGAAGGCCTGGTAGACGATGACAAGCGACAGCATGGCGACTGCGAGGCCGACCAGCGCGTCAACCAGCGACGCGGCGCGTAGCCGCCTTCGGCACGCGGGACGATGCGAGCCGACGGCCGCGGCGCCGTGCCACGCGTTGCGAGTGAAGGCGATGATGCCGCGCATGTTCAGCGATGCGGCAGCACGGCGCTGACCGACGCTTTGTGGCTGGCCGCCTCACCAGGCAATTGCCAGTGCACGATGACGCGGATGCGCCGGCTTTCGGCGCTGTCGACGATGCTGACGATCGGCGCGTTCACGTCGGACGACACGCCCGGCAGCCGCATCGCCTGCACGAGCAGCTCGCGATATCCCGGGCCGTCGACCGATGCATCGTAGCGTGCGGCGAGGCCGGCAGGTTCGTCGGTAAAAATGCGTGACAATGCCGCGGCCGCGACGTCGAATCCTTCGCTTCGCCACTGCGCACTTCCGCTCGCGTGCATGGCGCCGGCGAGAAGGCCGAGCACGCCCAGCAGGCCGAGCGACAGCACGATCAGCGCGACGAGCGCCTCGAGCAGGAACGCGCCTCGGCTGGCGGACCGGTTCATGCGCAGAGGCCGTCGACGCGGATCGTCCAGCAATCGGTGGTGCGCCGCCAGCCGGGCGGTACCGAAACGGTCGACCGGGCGCCGGTTTGATCGACGGTGAAGACGAAGCCACTCATCGCCTTCGCGGCGCTGCCCGTTGCCGTATACGTGTAGGTCGTTGCCGTGGCGGTGCACGAAAGCGTGAATGCGTCGGCGCTGCCGATTGCGGGCGGCGCGGCGCCGCAGCGGCCGGTGCCGTCGATGTACGTGCGCTCGTCCTGGAAATAGTCCTCCATGCGCGCACGCGCATCGGACAAGCGCGCGACCGCTTCGAGGATGTGCGATCGCTTCACGTACCCGGCGTACGACGGCACGGCGATCGCAGCGAGCACCGCGACGATGGCGACGACGATCATCGTCTCGAGCAGCGTGAATCCGGGACTGGCCGAGCGGGTCATGGGCAGGTGTCGGGCGACAGTTCGATTCGGGCGCGACCGCTGTTGGCGAGGATCACCTTGCGCGCGCGCTGGCCGGCGCGACACACGGTGAACGTGCCCATCTGGAGCGCGCCATCGAAGCGCCGCGCGCGCCCGGCGCCGGTGTACGACACGTAGTCGGCGACCGGCCGGTTGCCACGAATGGTGACCCCGGCTGGCGCGGTGCGCTCACGGCCGATCGCGGATGACGCGTTGCGGCGGACGGTGTCGGGTACCACGACCCAGCCGCCTTCCCACGCCAGGGCGCCCGCATCGCAGCCGCCGTCACCGGGACAGACATCGACACGGTCACCGCGCTTGATGGCCTCGCTTCGCGCAAGATCGAGCGCGTACAGAAGGGCTTCGGCACGACCCTGCACCTGCTGCCCGGCGAGCCACGTCCCGAAGGCAGGAACGGCGAGTGCGCCCACGATGCCCGCGATGGCGAGTGCGATCATCAGCTCGACGAGCGTGAAAGCGTGCAGGCGGTGGATCGCGAATCGCATGCGGAGGATTGTGCGAAGGCCCTGCAGACGGCGATATTGGCGAGATGACCTAGGCCGTTCGCGCTATTGGCAATGACGCCGCGGTGCGCATTGGCAATTGCATCGTCGAACGGCGATAATCGGCGAACTCGCACACAGCCCCGCGCATGAACGCCCCCGAGCCCACCGCCACGCGCAAACCCGGCTTCCGCTGGGAGGATCCGCTGCTCCTCGATCTGCAGTTGAGCGACGAGGAGCGGATGGTGCGCGACAGCGCGCACGATTACGCGCAGGAGCGGCTGATGCCGCGCGTGCTGGACGCGTTTCGCCACGAGGCGAGCGACCCGTCGCTCTTTGCCGAGATGGGTGCGCTCGGGCTGCTCGGGTCGACGCTGCCGCCCGAATATGGCGGCGCGGGACTCAACCACGTGTGCTACGGACTCGTCGCACGCGAGATCGAGCGCGTCGATTCCGGCTATCGCTCGATGATGAGCGTGCAAAGCTCGCTCGTCATGTATCCGATCTATACCTACGGCAGCGAAGTGCAGCGGCGCAACTACCTGCCTTCGCTTGCGTCCGGGGAGCGCATCGGCTGCTTCGGCCTCACCGAACCGAACCACGGATCGGACCCGGGTTCGATGGAAACCCGGGCACGCGAGGTCGACGGCGGCTTTCGCATGCACGGCAACAAGACCTGGATTTCCAACGCGCCGATCGCCGACGTCTTGGTCGTCTGGGCGAAGCTCGACGGCGTCGTGCGCGGCTTCATCCTCGAAAAGGGAATGAAGGGGCTTTCGGCGCCCGCAATCGAAGGCAAGTTTTCGCTGCGCACGTCGGTCACCGGCGAGATCGTGATGGACGACGTGTTCGTTCCCGCCGACAACCTGTTGCCGAACGTCGAAGGTCTCAAGGGGCCGATGGGCTGCCTCGACAGCGCGCGCTACGGCATCGCCTGGGGTGCGCTCGGCGCGGCGCAGTTCTGCTGGGAAGCGGCGCGCCGCTACGTGCTCGACCGCAAGCAGTTCGGACGGCCGCTCGCGGCGAACCAGCTCGTGCAGAAGAAGCTCGCCGACATGCAGACGGAAATTGCGCTCGGGCTGCAGGGGTGCCTGCGCCTCGGGCGGCTCAAGGACGAGCATCGCGCCTCGCCGGAGATCACGTCGATCATGAAGCGCAACAGCTGCGGCAAGGCGCTCGAGATCGCGCGCACTGCACGCGACATGCACGGCGGCAACGGCATCGTCGACGAGTTCCACGTGATCCGCCACATGCTGAACCTCGAGACGGTCAACACGTACGAGGGCACGCACGACATCCACGCACTGATCCTCGGGCGTGCGCAGACCGGAATCTCGGCGTTCTGATCGAGCGTCCGGAACCGCGATGCGACTCTACGATTACTTTCGCTCGTCGGCCGCGTACCGGGTGCGCATCGCGCTCAACGTCAAGGGCATCGTGCCTGACGAGCGCACGTACGTGCACCTGCGCATGGGCAGCCAGCGCGCGCAGGATTACCTGGCACTCAATCCGCAGGGCCTGGTGCCGGCGCTCGAGCTCGACGACGGCAGCGTGCTTGCGCAATCGCTCGCCATCATCGAGTACCTCGACGAGACGCATCCCGAACCGCCGCTCCTGCCGGCCGATCCGGTCGCGCGGGCACGCGTGCGAGCGATCGCGCTGTCGATCGCGTGCGAGATTCATCCGCTGAACAACCTGCGCGTGCTGAATTACCTGATCGGCACGATGGGTGTGTCGCGAGAGCAGAAGGATGGCTGGTATCGCTACTGGATCGACGTCGGCTTCGAGGCGCTCGAAAAGACGCTCGCCCGCGACGCGGCCACGGGCCGCTTCTGCCACGGCGATGCACCGACGCTTGCCGATGTCTGCCTCGTGCCGCAGATGGCGAACGCGCGCCGCTTCGAGATCGATCTGTCCCCCTATCCCACGTTGATCCGCATCGAATCGGCGTGCAACGCGCTGCCGGCGTTCGCGCAGGCGGCGCCGGCGCGCCAGCCCGACGCCGAATGAGGAGCCATTGACCATGCAATACGCCATCCCGGCCTGGGATCTGCCCGCGGTCCCCGTCGCCGGAGGTCAACGGCAGTTTCCGGTGCGTCACGTGTTTTGCGTCGGCCGCAATTACGCGGAGCATGCGAAGGAGATGGGCGGCGACGCGACGAAGGAGCCGCCGTTCTTCTTCACCAAAGCGGCCGATGCGATCGTGCCGGTCGTGCCGCCGGCCGTGGCGCGCGTCGCTTATCCGATGGCCACGCACAACCTGCATCACGAGCTCGAGCTGGTCGTCGCCATCGGGCGCAGCGGTGCCAACGTCGCGGCCGCCGATGCGCAGGCGCTCGTGTTCGGCTACGCCGTCGGGCTCGACATGACGCGGCGCGACCTGCAGAACGAGATGCGCGAAAAGAAGCGTCCGTGGGACATCGGCAAGTCGTTCGCGCAGGCGGCGCCGATCGCGCCGATCTCGACCGTCGCGCAGACGGGTGTCCTCGCGCGCGGCGAAGTCACCCTTCGCGTCAATGGCGAGACGCGGCAGCACGGCGACCTGTCGGACATGATCTGGGACGTGCCGCACATGATCGAATTCCTGTCGCGCCTCTACCGGCTCGAGCCGGGTGACCTGATCTTTACCGGTACGCCGTCGGGGGTGGGTCCCGTGGTGGCCGGTGACCGGCTCGAGGGTCGCATCGCGAATCTGACCCCGCTTTCGATCGAGATCGTTGCCCCGAAAGATTGATCGATGGCGCCGACGCCTGCGATGACGCCTGACGAGATCGAGCGCGGCTACAACAATCGCGCCGCAGTTCCCGACCATCAGCGCTGGCTCGACGAGTGGATCGCACGCTCCGCGACTGCGCAGCAGGCGCTGTCGCCGGCGATCGACCTGGCCTATGGCAGCGGCGCCGACGAAACGCTCGATCTTTACGTGCCGACGAAGGCGGCACGTGGAACGCTGATGTACATCCATGGCGGCTGGTGGCGCAGCCTCGACAAGTCGGACTACGGCTTCGTCGCGCCGGCGTTCGTCGACGCGGGGTTCGCGGTGGCGCTCGTCAACTACACGCTGTGCCCGCGCGACACGATCGCCAACGCCGTCGAGCAGTGCCGCCGGGCGCTGCTGTGGCTCGTGCGCGAAGGACCGGCGCGCGGGGCGCCGGGGCCGATCGTGATCGGCGGTCATTCCGCCGGCGGTCATCTGACGGCGATGATGTACGCGATCGACTGGCGTGCGCACGGTCTCGCCGATGCGCCGTTCGTTGGCGGCGCGTCGCTTTCCGGCGTGCACGAGCTCGCGCCGCTGGTGCAGTTCTCGCACAACGTCGACTTCAGGCTCGACGACGCCGAGGCACGCCGCATGTCGCCGGCCATGGCGACCCCGACAACCGATGTGCCGCTGCTGCTCGCCGTGGGCGCCGACGAGACCTCCGAGTTCGTTCGGCAGACCGATCTCCTGTGGGAAGCGTGGCCGCGCAACCGCGCGCGCGGCGTTGCCCAGCCCATGCACGTTGCCGGACGCAATCACTACAGCGTCGTGCTCGACTACGCCGATCCGGCGAGCAGGCTCACGAAGGCCACCGTTGCGCTGTTCGGGTCCTGACCGCCTGCGCTCGCGGGCGCGCGTTCGGTGATGCGAGTCGAGCCGCTACGGTAAAATGCCGCGAATGCCGCTCGCCGTGGCCGGTTGAAAACATGCCCATTGCGCCGATCGTCGAAATCGTTGCCGAAATCCGCGCCGGGCGGATGGTCGTGCTCGTCGACGAGGAGGACCGTGAGAACGAAGGCGATCTCGTCCTCGCCGCCGACCACGTCACGCCGGAAGCGGTCAATTTCATGGTGCGCTTCGGACGCGGCCTCGTGTGCATGGCGATCACCGAGCGGCGCGCGCGGCAGCTCGACCTCGCGCCGATGACGCGTGTGAACCGCTCGGTGCACGGGACGAATTTCACCGTGTCGATCGAAGCGGCACACGGCGTGGCAACCGGCATCTCGGCCGCCGACCGCGCGCACACGATTCGCGTCGCAGCCGCAGCGCATGCGACGCCCGACGACATCGTGCAGCCGGGGCATGTCTTTCCGCTGATTGCGCAACCCGGCGGCGTGCTCGTGCGTGCCGGACATACCGAGGCGTGCTGCGATCTCGCCCAGCTGGCGGGCCTTTCGTCGTCGGCCGTGCTGTGCGAGATACTGAACGACGACGGCACGATGGCGCGCCTGCCCGATCTCGAGGTGTTCGCATCCGCGCACGGATTGAAGATCGGCGCGATCGCCGATCTCATCCAGCATCGCAGTCGCACCGAGCGGCTGATCGAGCGTGTTGCCGAGCGCCCGCTGCGCACGCCAGCCGGGACGTTCAGGCTCGTCGTCTATCGCGACAAGCTGACCGATGCGACGCATCTCGCGCTGACGCGCGGGCCCATCTCGCCCGACGTCGAAACGCTGGTGCGCGTGCACGAGCCCCTGTCGGTCGTCGACCTGCTCGATTCCGAGAGCGACTCGCACGCCTGGAGCATCCTCGAGGCACAGCACGCGATCGCGGCGGCCGGGCGCGGCATGATCGTCCTTTTGCATCGTCCCGAAAGCGCGCAGGAGCTGCGCCAGCGCGCCGTTGCCGGCGACGTGCCGGCATCGTCGAAGATGGATTTGCGCAATTACGGCATCGGCGCGCAGATCCTGCGCGACCTCAACGTCGGCCGGATGCGGCTCCTCGCGCGGCAGCGCAAGATGCCGAGCATGACCGGCTTCGATCTCGAAGTGACGGGCTACGAGGAAGCGCCCGCACGCCGGGCATCGTAGCGCCGACCGACGCCCGGCGGCGCGCCGGCGGCCAGCCCGTCTTCCCTCATTTGCAATGCCGATCCTCCGCATCGAACCGAATCTGCGCGGCGACGAGCGCCGCGTCGCCATCGTGCAATCGCGATTCAACCCGCGTATCGGCGAAGGGCTTCTCGCGGGCGCGTTGCGGGCGCTGCACGAGGCCGGCGTCGCCGAGGAGCGCATCACGCTCATCACCGTTCCCGGTGCCCTCGAGATCCCGCTCGCGCTGCAGCGGCTCGCGCAATCGGGCGACCACGACGTTCTGGTGGCCATCGGCGCGGTCATCCGCGGCGATACCTACCATTTCGAGATCGTCGCGAACGAATCGGCGGCCGGTGTGGCGAGCGTGCAGCTCGAATTCGGCGTGCCGACCGGCAACGGCATCCTCACCTGCGACACCGATGCACAGGCCGAGGCGCGGATGGCGGCCAAGGGCAGTGAAGCCGCGCTCGCGGCACTGGAGCTCGCCAACCTGCTCGACGCGATCGATGGCCGGTAGCGGCAGCGAGCATGCGGGACGCCACCGTGCGCGCGAGCTCGTCGTGCACGGAATCTACGAGCGACAGATGTCCCGGCGTCCCGATCGCGACATCGCCGCGTCGCTGATCGCCGAGCCCGGCCATGCCGCGGCCGAAGAAGCCGACGCCGCGGACACTGCCGGTTTCGACGCCGCGTATTTCGACGAGTTGTGGCGTGGCGTCACCGGAGAATGGGACGCGCTTCTCGCGCAGCTTGCGCCGCACGTCGACCGCGGCATCGACGCGCTTGCGCCCATCGAGCGCGCAGTGATCACGATCGGCGCGTGGGAGCTGGCGCACCGTCTCGACATCCCGTACCGCGTCGTGATCAACGAAGCGGTCGAGCTCGCCAAGCGCTACGGCGGCACCGACGGGTACAAGTTCGTCAATGGCGTCCTCGACAAGGTCGCGGCACGGGAACGCGCCGACGAGATCCGCGTCTCCGGCCGCCGATGAACGAGTTCGAAGTGATCGAGCGCTACTTCCGCCGTCCGCCGCGAAACGGCGATGTGCGCATCGGCATCGGCGACGATGGCGCCGTCGTCGCACCCGCAGCCGGAATGGAATACGTGCTGACGGTCGACATGCTCGTCGAGGGCCGTCACTTCGCCGCCGGCGCCGATCCGCGCCAGCTCGGACACAAGACGCTCGCCGTCAATCTGTCCGACCTCGCCGCGATGGGTGCGTTGCCGCGCTTCGTGCTCCTTGCCGGCGCATTGCCGGTCGCCGACCCCGATTGGCTGCAGGCGTTCATGCGCGGCTTCGACGCGCTCGCCGCGCAGTACGACGTCGAGCTGATCGGCGGCGACACCACCCGCGGCCCGCGAACGTTCTGCGTTACCGCGATCGGCGAGCTGCCGGCCGGCACGGCGATCACGCGTGGCGGCGCGAATCCAGGCGACACGATCTTCGTGTCCGGCCGCCTTGGCGATGCGGCGCTTGCGCTGGCCGTCGCAGGCAGGCGGGTCGAGATCGACCCGACGCTGCTGCCCGCATTGCAGCGTCGCCTGGATGCGCCCGAGCCGCGCATAGCACTCGGCGTTGCGCTGCGCGGCATCGCATCCGCGGCGCTCGACGTGTCCGACGGGCTCACCGGCGATCTTCGCCACATCCTCGACGCGTCGCGCGTGGGTGCGACGATCGATCTCGCCGCGATTCCCTGCAGCGATGCGTTGCGTGCGCTGGCGCGCGGGCCGCAGCGCCTGCTCGCCCTTGCATGCCTGCTTGCCGGAGGCGACGACTACGAGTTGTGCTTCACTGCGACACCCATGATGCGCGAGCGGGTCGATGCGCTCGCGCATGCGCTGTCGGTGCCTCTGACCCCGATCGGCGCGATCACGGCCGAGCCGGGCCTCGCGATCCGCGACGAGCACGGCACGCCGATGGCGTCGCTGCCGCACGCGTTCGACCATTTCGCCTGATGCGATGCAAACGGCGACGATGAAGGCGCCGACGTTTGCGTTCCTCGTCCGTCATCCGGCGCACTTCATCGCGCTCGGGCTCGGCACGGGCCTTTCACCGGTCGCCCCGGGAACCTTCGGCACGCTCGTCGCATTGCCGCTCGCGTGGCTTCTCGACGCGCATGCGGCGACCTGGGGATGGCTGGTGGCGATCGCCGCGATCACGATCGCCGGCGCATGGTGCGCGCACATCACGGCGCGCGATCTCGGCGTGCCCGATCATGGCAGCATCGTGATCGACGAGATCGCCGCCTTCCTTCTCGTGCTGTTCTTCGCGGGCGCTGCGCCATGGCGCCAGGCACTTGCCTTCGTGCTCTTCCGCTTTTTCGACATCGTCAAGCCGCCGCCGATCCGCGAGATCGACCGCGCCATGAAGAATGCCGCCGGCGTGATGGCCGACGATTTCGCCGCTGCCGGCTACACGCTGCTGGTCCTCGCGGTGGGCGAGCGATTGCTCGGAAGCTGATGCCGACGCATGTCGACTCATTGGCGGCCGACCGCAGCGCTCGTCGAGTCGGTCGGTGCGCTGCGTGCCTCGCCGCGGCGCTCGCCGTCTATCGCAAGGCCGGCTTCGCGACGGCGTATACCTGTCATTACCGTGCACGGGTGAGCGAATGTCGATAGAGGAGACCCAGGAACGGCTCGCGATGGCGCTCGGACACGCGTTGCTCGCGCGCGGCATGCGCGTCGCCACCGCCGAATCGTGCACCGGCGGACTCGTTGCTGCGGCGATGACGGCCATTGCCGGGAGCTCCGAATGGTTCGAGCGCGGATTCGTCACGTATTCGAACGACGCGAAATGCGAGCTTCTGGGCGTTCCGCGCGACGTGCTCGAAACGGCAGGGGCGGTCTCGGAAGCGGCCGCGCGTGCGATGGCCGACGGTGCGCTGGCGAGAAGCCATGCCGACTGCACCATCTCGGTCACCGGGATCGCCGGCCCGGGTGGCGGAAGCGCAGCGAAGCCGGTGGGCATGGTGTGTTTCGGCTGGACGTTGCCGACGCCGCCGACCGAGGTCATGACGCGGCATTTCGACGGGACGCGCGGTGGCATCCGGGCGGCGGCGGTCGAGGCGGCGCTCGCCGGATTGATCGAGCTGCTCGACACGCGGCTGCCGCTGTCGCGCTGATGCGTTGCAGACCGAGCAGTGGCGTCAATCGGCGAGGCCGCCTAGGCGGTTCGACCGCTTCCATCGAACGATCGTTCGTGCCATAATCGCGCCACTTTCGAGGAGAGACGACGATGATTTCCGGACAAACCAGCGACGACAACAAGGTCAAGGCGCTCGCCGCGGCGCTCGCGCAGATCGAGAAGCAGTTCGGCAAGGGCTCGATCATGAAAATGGGCGAGGCCCAGATCCAGAACGACCTGACCGTCGTCTCCACTGGCTCGCTCGGCCTCGATATCGCGCTCGGCGTGGGTGGCCTCCCGCGCGGACGGGTGGTCGAGATCTACGGTCCCGAATCGTCCGGCAAGACCACGCTCTGCCTGCAGGTCGTCGCACAGGTCCAGAAGGCGGGCGGCACGGCCGCATACATCGACGCCGAAAATGCGCTCGATCCCGTCTACGCCGGCAAGCTCGGCGTCAACGTCGGCGAGCTGCTGATTTCCCAGCCCGACACCGGCGAGCAGGGACTCGAGATCGCCGACATGCTCGTACGCTCGGGGGGCGTCGACATCATCGTGATCGATTCGGTCGCAGCGCTCGTGCCCAAGGCCGAAATCGAAGGCGAAATGGGCGACCAGCTTCCGGGCCTGCAGGCACGGCTCATGAGCCAGGCGCTGCGCAAGCTCACGTCGAACATCAAGCGCGCCAACGTGCTCGTCATCTTCATCAACCAGATCCGGATGAAGATCGGCGTCATGTTCGGCAACCCCGAGACCACCACCGGTGGCAATGCGCTCAAGTTCTATGCGTCGGTACGGCTCGACATCCGGCGCATCGGCTCGATCAAGCGCGGCGACGAGGTGGTCGGCAACGAAACGCGCGTGAAGGTGGTGAAGAACAAGGTTTCGCCGCCGTTTCGCGAGGCGCTGTTCGACATCCTTTACGGCGAGGGCATCAGCCGTGAGGGTGAGATCATCGAGCTCGGCGTCAACCAGCGAATCATCGAGAAGTCGGGCGCGTGGTACGCCTATGCCGGCGACAAGATCGGGCAGGGCAAGGACAACGCGCGCGAGTTCCTGCGCGAGCATCCCGACATGGCGAAGGAGCTCGAAGCCAAAATCCGCGAGGCGGTCGGCGTGCCCTCGCCGCCGCCGATCAAGGGCAACGGCGCCAGTCACGGCAACGGCGCCGACGTGTAACGCCTTTCCATCTCGGCAAAACGCGAGACTCGTTGCGCGACGCTCGCCGCAAACCGATCGCTTCCGTCCGCGCCACCGCAATCCGCATGCTGGCGCGGCGTGACTATCCGCGGGCGGCGCTCGAGCAGCGGCTCGCGGGGCGCGGTGCCGATCCCGCCGAAGTGACGCGCACGCTCGACGAGCTCGAGCGGCTGGGTTACCTGTCCGACGCGCGGTTCGCGCATATGCTGGTCGCACAGAAGTCCGCTCGCTTCGGCAAGCGCGCCATTGCGCATGCGATGCGCGCACAGCGCGTCGAGGCCACTGCGGCGCGCGCGGCGCTCGATACGCTCGCAGGTTCCGACGAGCTGGCGCTCGCGCGTGCCGTGTGGGCTCGACGTTTCCGGAGCGCTCCCGGTGACGAGCGCGAACGCGCGCGCCAGATCCGCTTTCTCATTGCGCGCGGTTACGGTGTCGCGGTTGCGCTGGCGGTCGTCGGACGCTCGTGCGCCGACGCGTGCACCGATCACGAGGCCGGCACGGACATCGGCGACGGCTGAAGCGCGTCGGTACGTCGCGTTCCGAGCGCGTGCGACCGGTTCGCGGTTATACTAGTAAGCTTTTGATTAAACGATGTTCTGGCGCTTTTTGGCGCCGGGCATCCAGCGCACGAGCCCCCCGCAATGAAAGTCGCCGACATCCGCCGCCAGTTCATCGATTACTTCGTATCGAAGGGCCATACGCACGTCCCGAGCTCGTCGCTCGTCCCGGCCAACGACTCGACGCTGCTCTTCACCAATTCGGGCATGGTGCAATTCAAGGATGTGTTCCTCGGCACCGACACGCGGCCCTATGTTCGCGCCACTTCGGTGCAGGCGTGCCTCCGCGCAGGCGGCAAGCACAACGATCTCGAGAACGTCGGCTACACGGCCCGGCACCACACATTCTTCGAGATGCTGGGCAACTGGAGCTTCGGCGATTACTTCAAGCGGGATGCGATCCGCTACGCGTGGCAACTCCTCACCGAGCACTATCGCCTGCCCGCCGAGCGCCTGTGGGTCACCGTCTACATCGACGACGACGAGGCGTACGACCTGTGGACGCGCGACATCGGCGTGCCGGCGCAACGCTGCATTCGCATCGGCGACAACAAGGGTGCGAGGTACGCGAGCGACAACTTCTGGCAGATGGCGGATACGGGACCGTGCGGCCCGTGCTCCGAGATCTTCTACGACCACGGTCCGGGTGTCTTCGGCGGGCCACCGGGATCGGCCGATGCCGAAGGCGACCGTTACATCGAAATCTGGAACCTCGTGTTCATGCAGTTCGACCGCCAGAAGCGTGGCGATGAATTCACGATGACTCCGCTGCCGCGGCCGTGCGTCGACACGGGCATGGGCCTCGAGCGGCTCGCGGCCGTGCTGCAGCACGTGCATTCGAACTACGAGATCGACCTCTTCACGACGCTGATCGAGGCCGCCGCACGCGAGACGCGCACGAGCGATCGCGACAGCCCGTCGCTCAAGGTGATCGCCGATCACATCCGCGCCTGCGCCTTTCTCATCGTCGACGGCGTCATGCCGGGGAGCGAAGGGCGTGGCTATGTCCTGCGACGCATCATCCGCCGCGCGATCCGCCACGGCTACCAACTCGGGCAGAAGCGACCTTTCTTCTTCCGGCTCGTCGATGACCTCGAGCGCGAAATGGGTGAAGCCTATCCCGGACTTGCGCGCGACAAGGTGCGCGTGGCGCAGGTGCTGAAGGCCGAGGAGGAGCGCTTCGGCGAAACGCTCGAGAACGGCATGCGCATGCTCGGCGAAGCACTTCGCGACGGCAAGCGCGTGCTCGATGGCGAGACCGCGTTCACCCTCTACGACACGTACGGCTTCCCGCTGGACCTCACGGCCGACGTCGCGCGCGAGGCGGGGATAACGGTCGACGCAGCGGGCTTCGACCGCGCGATGGACGCGCAACGCGAGCGCGCCCGCGCCGCCTCGCAGTTCAAGTCGGGTGAAGCGCTGGCTTACGGCGGCCCGAAGACGGCGTTCCGCGGCTATGAATCGCTGTCCGAGGAAGGACGCGTCGTCGCGCTCTACAAGGAGGGCGCGCGCGTCGAGTCGCTGTCGACCGGCGAGCGCGGCATCGTCGTGCTCGACCGCACGCCGTTCTACGCGGAATCGGGTGGACAGGTCGGCGATCGCGGCGAGCTTTCGAAGGGCGGCGCGTGCCTCACGCTCTTCGCCGTCGACGATGCGCAGAAGGTGCAACCCGACGTGGTCGGGCACGGGGGCGAGATGAAGACCGGCGAATGGCGCGCGGGCGATCGCGTTGCCGCCACCGTGGACTGCGAGGCACGCGGACGCACGATGCGCAACCACTCGGCGACGCACCTGATGCACAAGGCGCTGCGCGAAGTGCTGGGCGGGCACGTGCAGCAGAAGGGCTCGCTCGTCGATCCCGGCAAGACGCGGTTCGACTTCGCGCATGATGCTCCGCTGACCGATGCAGAGATCCGCCGCGTCGAGGCCATCGTCAACGCGGAAATCCTCGCGAACGAAGGTGTCAGCGCGCGCACGATGCCCATCGCCGAAGCGCAGAAATCCGGTGCGATGATGCTGTTCGGCGAGAAATACGGCGACGAGGTGCGCGTACTCGACATCGGCAGCTCGCGCGAGCTCTGTGGGGGCACGCACGTCGCGCGCACCGGCGACATCGGCCTGTTCAAGATTGTTTCCGAAAGCGGCGTCGCGGCCGGCATCCGCCGCGTGGAAGCGGTCACCGGCAAAGGCGCGCTCGACTACGTGCAGGACCAGGAAGCGAAACTGGCCGGCGTTGCGCGCCTGCTGAAGGCGCCGCTCGCCGAGCTCGAGGCGCGCATCGCGCAACTGCAGGAAAGCGCGCGCAACACCGAGCGCGAACTCGCGCGTCTGAAGGCGAAGGCCGCCGCGAGCGCGGGCGATGATCTCGCGGGCAATGCAATCGACGTCAAGGGCGTGAAGGTGGTTGCCGCCGCGCTCGAGGCGAGCGATGCGAAGGCGCTGCGCGAAACGATCGACAAGCTGAAGGACAAGCTCGAGAGCGCAGCCATCGTTCTGGCGAGCGTCGCCGACGGCCGCGTGACGCTCATTGCGGGCGTCACCAGCGACTTGACCGGCAAGGTCAAGGCGGGCGATCTCGTCAACCACGTCGCGCAGCAGGTCGGCGGCAAGGGCGGCGGACGCGCCGACATGGCGCAGGCCGGTGGCTCGAATCCGGCCGCGCTGCCGAAGGCGCTGCAGTCGGTGAGCGGCTGGGTCGGCGACCGACTATGAGCATCGAGGCGCTATCGCCGCAGTTTGGATCGGACAACTACGCGGGCATCTGCCCCGAGGCGTGGCGCGCGCTCGAAGCGGCCAACCGCGGCCACGCACCCGGCTACGGTGGCGACGACTGGACATGCGCCGCGATCGACGCCATCCAGCGGACGTTCGAAACCGACTGCGATGTTTTTTTCGTGTTCAACGGCACCGCGGCGAATTCGCTTGCGCTCGCGGCGTTGTGCCGCAATACCGACGCGATCGTGTGCCACGCGCTGGCCCACGTGAATGTCGACGAATGCGGGGCACCCGAGTTCATGAGCGGCGGGGCAAGGCTTCTGACCGTGGACGCGCCGCTCGCGAAGCTCACGCCCGACGCGGTGATCGCAAAATCCGTCACGCCGCACGACGAGCATTCGTCGCGGCCCCGCGCGGTCTCGCTCACGCAGGCCACCGAGCTTGGCACCGTCTATACGCGCGGGGAGCTCGCCGCCCTGTGCGACACGGCCCACGGACGCGGGATGCGGGTGCAAATGGACGGCGCACGCTTCGCGAATGCGGTCGCGTCGCTCGACTGCAGTCCGGCCGATGCGAGCTGGCGCGCCGGTGTCGACGTCCTGTGCCTCGGTGGGACGAAGAACGGGCTGCCCGCCGGCGAAGCGATCCTGTTCTTCGATCGCGCGCTGGCCGACGAATTCGCGCGCAGGCGCAAGCAGGCCGGCCAGCTCGCATCGAAGATGCGCTTTCTGGCCGCACCGTGGCTCGGCGTGCTGGAGAATGGCGCGTGGCTTGCCCACGCCGCCCATGCGAACGCAATGGCAAAGCGTCTTGCGCACGGCCTGTCCACGCTTCGCGAGGCGCGACTGCTTGCACCCGTGGAAGCAAACGGCGTGTTCGTCGATCTGCCGAAGCACGCAATCGATGCGCTGCACGGCAAGGGCTGGCGCTTCTACGTCTTCGTCGGCGACACCGGCGTGCGGCTGATGTGCGCGTGGGATACGCCGGCCGAGGTCGTCGATCGCTTCGTCGACGATGTACGGGCCGTGCTCGCGCACGCGCGCTGAAAACCTGGAAGGCCGGCATGACGCTGCGCCTGGACTGCACGATCGACGCGCTGAACCGCCGCGGCGACGGATTGCTGCCGGGACTCGTCGGGCTGCGGGTGATTGCGCTTCGCGAAGGACATCTCGACGCCGAGCTCGACGTGCAGCCGCGGCTGTGCGCGCCGAACGGCTACCTGCATGCGGCGACGATCGTCGCCCTTGCGGATACCGCGTGCGGTTACGGCTCGCTTGCGCATCTTCCCGGCGGCGCCGTCAACTTCACGACGATCGAGCTCAAGGCGAATTTTCTCGGGACCGCCAAGGACGGCACGATCGCGTGCTCGGCGCGCGCGGTTCATCTCGGCGCCACCACGCAGGTCTGGGATGCGACCGTCACGCGCGTGCGCGATGCGCGGACGATCGCGCTCTTCCGCTGCACGCAGATGCTGCTCTACGAGCGCCGCTGACAAAAAAAGGGCGCCCGAGCCGCAACCCGAGGTGTCCTTCCGTGACGGACTGATTAGCTGCCGTAGCTCAAGCCGAGCCGAACAGACGAGCCCGAGCAGCTTGAGCGCCTGCGCGGACTCGGGAACGCGATCGCCACGCTCGCGAAGGCCACATCCCGCGGAGTGTCCGGCATCCCGGCGGTCAAGCGTCCATCACGCCGCGCCGTCGATGCCGTTCGCTGACGAACCTCGCGCCGTTCGATAGTCGCAGTCCCGGCCCGCGGATCGAGCGTCTTCGC
>DASSVX010000275.1:0-3589 GCA_035705655.1 Casimicrobiaceae bacterium | reverse complement strand
AATGTCGACGTGGTCAACACCGGGGTCGGCAACCTGCTGCTGTTGTGGGATCGGACGAAGGGCGGCGTCAAGGGCATCGTTGCCAACTCGGCGCTGCCGCTCGCGCTGATCACGCGCAATCCGAACATCCACACGCTCAAGGATTACGGCCCGAACGACCGGATCGCGGTCCCGACGCTCAAGGTGTCGACGCAAGCCATCCTGCTGCAAATGGCGAGCGAGAAGACCTTCGGCGCCGACCAGACGACGAAGCTCGATGCGAACACCGTGCAGCTCGGACACCCCGACGCAGCGATCATGATGGCGAATCCGCAAGGCGAGATCACCAGCCACTTCGCGGCGCCACCCTATTCGTATTACGAGCTCCGGAACGTCAAGGGTGCGCACGTGGTGCTGTCCTCGCCCGACGTCATCGGCGGACCGCTCACGCAATCGCAGTTCTTCACGACGACGAAGTTCGCCGATGCAAACCCGAAGATCGTCGCGGCGATCAAGGCCGCGACGTTCGACGCGATCGATTTCATCCGCAAGGACACGCCGGCTGCCGTCGAGATCTACCGCGAGGTCACGCACGACAAGATGCCTGCCGCCGAGATCGTCGACATGCTGAAGCAGCCGGGAATGATGGAGTGGGGGGCGGCGCCGCAGGGCACGATGAAATTCGCCGCGCACCTCTTCAAGGTCGGTACGCTGAAGACGATGCCCAAGGCGTGGACCGACTACTACCTGCCGATCATCGCCGACCTGCCGGGAAACTGAGGTGAACCCTACGCCCACGCCCGCTCCGCTGCGCGACGCCACGCGGGCGAAGCTCGCCTCGGTGAGCACCGCCACGCTCACCACCGCGCTCTTCAAGCGCGGCCTGCGCAACCAGTTCGTGCAGGACGTGCATCCGCTCAATGCCAACCCGGCACCGATGGTGGGCGAAGCGTACACGCTGCGCTACATCCCGGCGCGCGAGGACCTGAATCCCATCACCGTGTTCCGCGACCGCGCGCATCCACAGCGGCGCGCGGTCGAGGAGTGTCCGGCCGGCGCGGTGCTCGTCATCGACAGCCGCAAGGACGCACGCGCCGCTTCGGCAGGATCGATCCTCGTCACGCGGCTCATGAAGCGCGGCGTCGCGGGGGTGGTGACCGACGGCGGCTTTCGCGATTCCCCCGACATCGCACGGCTGTCGATCCCCGCCTATCACCAGCGGCCCGCGGCGCCCACGAACCTCACCCGGCATCAGGCGGTCGACATCAACGTGCCGATCGGCTGCGGCGATGCGCCGGTGTTTCCGGGCGACGTCGTCGTCGGCGACGCCGAAGGCGTGGTCATCGTTCCCGCACATCTTGCCGACGAGGTTGCCGACGAGGCGGTGGAAATGACCGTGTTCGAGGACTTCGTCACCGAGGCTGTGCAGAACGGCCGCTCGATCCTCGGCCTCTACCCGGCCACCGACGAGCGGACCGTGCGCGATTTCGCCGCCTGGCGCGCGGCGAAGGGTCGCTGAGGCGCACGATTGCAGTTTCGGACAGTCGAACGGGAGCGCACATGGAAGCAGCAGGCAACTACATCGCGGGCGAATGGCTCGAGGCGACGCAGGCGGCCGAGGACATCAACCCGTCCAACACCGCCGACGTCGTGGGTCTCTTCGCGCGTGCCGACGCGAACGCCGCCGCACGGGCGATCGCGGCCGCGAAGGACGCATTTCCCGCCTGGTCGCGAAGCGGCATCCAGCAGCGCCACGACATCCTGAAGCGCATCGGCGACGACATCCTCGCGCACAAGGACGAGATTGGCCGGCTCCTGTCGCGCGAGGAGGGCAAGACGATCGCCGAAGCGGTCGGCGAAACGGTGCGCGCCGGCCAGATCTTCCTGTTCTTCGCCGGTGAGTGCCTGCGTCAGGCCGGCGAGAAGCTCGCGTCGGTGCGCCCGGGCATCGACATCGAGATAACCCGCGAGCCGCTCGGCGTCGTCGGTCTCATCACGCCGTGGAATTTTCCGATCGCCATTCCCGCGTGGAAGATCGCACCCGCGCTCGCCTACGGCAACTGCGTGGTGTTCAAGCCGGCCGATCTCGTCCCCGGCACGGCGCACGCGCTGGCGAAGATCATCGCGGCGGCCGGCATTCCAGCCGGCGCCTTCAACCTCGTCATGGGCCGCGGCTCGGTGGTCGGCGAAGCGCTGCTGACCCACCCCGACGTCGCGGCCATCTCGTTCACCGGCTCCGTTGCAACCGGGCGCGCGATCGCCGCCAAGTGCGTCGCGGGCATGAAGAAATTCCAGCTCGAGATGGGCGGCAAGAATCCGCTCGTGGTGCTCGACGACGCCGATCTCGGCGTCGCCGTCGAGTGTGCGGCGAACGGCGCGTTCTTCTCGACCGGCCAGCGCTGCACGGCGTCGTCGCGGCTGATCGTCACGACGGGCATCCACGACCGTTTCGTCCAGGCGCTGACCGAGCGGATGAAGTCGCTCGTGATCGACGACGCGCAAAAGCCGGGAACCCACATCGGACCGGCGGTCGACGAGTCGCAACTCGCGCAGGACCTGCGCTACATCGACATCGGCCGGCAGGAAGGCGCGCGGCTCGTGGCCGGCGGCGAGCGGCTCGGCCGCGACGCGCCGGGCTTCTATGTCGCGCCGGCGCTTTTCACCGAGGTCTCGAACGACATGCGCATTGCGCGCGAGGAAATCTTCGGCCCGGTCGCGGCGGTGATCCGTGCGCGCGATTACGACGAAGCGCTCGCGCTCGCCAACGACACGGCGTTCGGCCTTTGCGCCGGCGTCTGCACGACGAGCCTCAAGCATGCGACGCATTTCAGGCGCAATGCCGATGCAGGCATGGTGATGGTCAACCTGCCGACCGCCGGGGTCGACTATCACGTTCCCTTTGGCGGCCGCAAGGGATCGAGCTACGGGCCGCGCGAGCAGGGCCGCTACGCCGCCGAGTTCTATACGACGGTGAAGACGGCGTACACGCTCGCGTGAACGCAGCGCCGCATCCCATCAACAACAAAAGGTGGACGGCATGATGCTTCGTTTCCTGTTCTTCGTTGCGGCCCTCGCCGCTTCCGCCGTGGCGGGCGCGCAGACGGTCACGTTCGGCGCCTCGGTGCAACTGACCGGGCCCGTCGCGAACACCGGACGCTATTACAAGGACGCGTACGAATTCGCGATCGAGAAGATCAACGCGGCGGGTGGCGTGAAGGTGGGTTCGGCGCAGCAGAAGATCGCGCTGAAGCTTCTCGACAACCAGTCCGACGTCAACCTGAGCGTGCGCCAGTACTCGCAGCTCCTGTCGCAGGACAAGGTGAACTTCCTGCTCGGCCCGTTCGCGAGCAACTTCGTGCTCGCCGATTCGTCGATCGCCGAGAAGAGCTCGGTGCCGATGGTGCAGGGCGGCGGCGCCTCCGACGAAATCTATACGCGCGGCTACAAATACATCTTCGGCACGCTTCCGGCGGCGAGCGATTACTTCGGCAGCACGATCGACGCGCTGGCGAAGCTCAATCCGGCGCCGAAGAGCGTTGCGCTGCTTTATGCCGACGATTCGTTCGATGTGTCGGTGGCCAAGGGCACGCGTGATCTGCTGAAGAAGGCC
>DASSVX010000274.1:0-24043 GCA_035705655.1 Casimicrobiaceae bacterium | reverse complement strand
CGGGCACGTTGCGGGGACGCGCGCAGTCGCGCATGTCTTCCTGCGCAAATCCGGCTGAAGGGCCGAAGGCCGCGCCGGTACTGGTCGTCGACGGCCCCGACGCCCAACCGTCGTCGCCAAAAGGCAGGAATGACGACCCAGCGCGAACTGATGCTCGCGGGACAACCGTACGACCCGCTCGACCCCGAGCTCACGGCGGCGCGCGAGCGTGCGCGCGAGCTGTGCCGCGCACTGAACCTCACGCGCGAATCGCCCGAGCAACAACGACGCCAGCTCCTGCGCGCGCTGTTCGCTGCGGGCGGCGACAGCGTAGGGATGCAGCCGCCCTTCCACTGCGACTATGGCTCGAACATCTACCTCGGCACACGCGTCTTTTTCAACTTCAATTGCGTGGTGCTCGACGTCTGCGATGTGCGCATCGGCGACTACACGCTGTTCGGTCCCGGCGTGCAGATTCTCACGCCGCTGCATCCGCTCGACGCACGGGCGCGCAGGCAACAGGAATTCGGAAAGCCGGTGACCATCGGCGCGGACGTGTGGGTCGGCGGTGGCGCGCTGATCCTTGCCGGCGTGAATATCGGCGAAGGGGCCGTGATCGGCGCCGGCAGCGTCGTCACCCGCGACGTTCCGGACGGCGCGCTCGCCGCCGGCAATCCCTGTCGGGTGATCCGCAATGTTGCCTCGTAGACACCGCAGTCGCGCGCGTTGAGCATGCCCAATGAGGCGAATCGCCGCCGACCACTACAATGCGGGAATCCCGAATCGGCAAGATCACGCGATGCTCGAGCTGAGACCCACCTGCGAGAACTGCAACAAGGCTTTGCCGGCCGACGCGCTCGACGCACGGATCTGCAGCTACGAGTGCACGTTTTGCGCCGCGTGCGTCGAAGCCGTGCTGCAGAACGTTTGCCCGAACTGCGGTGGTGGATTCACGCCGAGGCCGATCAGGCCGGCGCGCAACTGGAAGGGCGACAACTTCCTCGGCACGGATGCCGCAGGCATCCGGGTTCGGCACAGGCCCGTCGATCCGCAAGCGCATGCGCGGTTCGCAGCGGCGATCAAGTCGATTCCGCCGCATGAGCGATAGCCGAACGATCGCCATCAAAATGCACGCCGTGCATACCCCGTGATGTGGAGCGCGCGGCGCCATCGTGAACGCCACCGAACCAATCGCATCGGCTGGCTTCGCGCCGCCGTGCTGGGCGCGAACGACGGCATCGTGTCAACCGCGAGCCTCGTGGCCGGCGTCGCGGCCGCGCATGCGACGCACGCCGACATCGTCGTCGCGGCGGTGGCGGGCCTCGTTGCGGGTGCCATGTCGATGGCCGCCGGGGAGTACGTCTCGGTGCATTCGCAGGCGGATACCGAGCACGCCGATCTCGAGCGCGAGCGGAAGGAGCTCACGTCCGACCTGCAAGGCGAGCGCAACGAATTGACCGCCATCTACGTTCGGCGCGGACTCGATCAGGCGCTCGCACGGCAAGTGGCCGACCAGCTGATGGCGCACGACGCGCTTGCCGCGCACGCACGCGACGAGCTGGGCATTTCCGACACGATCAGGCCGCGGCCCATCCAGGCCGCGCTCGCATCGGCGGCAAGTTTCGCCGTTGGGGCCGCGCTGCCTCTCGTCGTCACGGCAGTCGCACCCGAGGCGCATCTCATTCCCGTGGTGTGCGCGACGTCGCTCGTGTTTCTGGCGATTCTCGGCGGCGTTGCGGCGCGCGCCGGCGGTGCCCGCATCGGCATTGGCGCGGCGCGGGTGACATTCTGGGGTGCGCTGGCAATGGCGGTGACCGCCGGGGTCGGCGCACTGCTGGGAACCACTCCCTGACGACTCGCGACACTTGAACGATATGCCGAACCCCGCCCAGACCGGTGCCATGGCGCCGCATGCCGAGCACGGCGAGATCGACCGGCGCAGCGCGCACCTCCCAGGTCGCGACGAGCGCCTCGCCATGCAATTGCAACGACTTGGCGCCGCCCGGTTTGCGCACGTCAACGGCACGCTCGAGCAACACCTGCATGCGACGATGCGATTGCTGCGTCGCTGGGGCAATCGCGAGCCGGTCTGCATGGCGGGCCTCTATCACGCCGTCTACGGCACCGGCGGCATTGCCGGCCGGCTCGCGGGGCTCGACGCACGAACCGCCATCGCCGAGGTCATAGGGAACGAGGCCGAAGCGCTGGCCTATCTGTACGGTGCCTGCGATCGCGAGCGCTTTCATCCGAGGATCGGCACCCCGGCGCAGTCGACGTTCGTCGACCGGTTCACGAATGGCGAATACGAAATCGGCGAGGCGGAGCTACGCGCATTCTGCGAAATGACCGTTGCCAACGAGCTCGAGCTTGCCCAAGCGAGCGCGAGCTTTCGCGTCCGGCACCGCGCCGAGCTGCGGCGACTGTTTGCGCGAATGAGCGGCCTGATCAGCGGTGCGGCGCATGATGCCGCGGCGGCGGCGCTCGGCTGACGAACGCGCGACGCGCAACCAGCGAGGCAACGCATGCCGATGTCGGACTATATTCGCGGCCTGCGCGCGATGATCGGCACCACGGTGCTGGAAGTGCCGACGGTGAGCGTGCTCGCGTTCGACGACGCCAACCGCGTGCTGCTCGTGCGCCACGCCGAAGGCAACGACTGGACGACGCCGGGCGGCATGATCGAGCCCTACGAGCTCCCGGCGGATGCAGCGGTGCGCGAAATGTGGGAGGAAACCGGACTCTACGTCGAGCTCACGCGCCTGATCGGCGTTTTCGGTGGACGCGTGTGCACCAGCACCTACGCGAATGGAGACCGGCTCGCCTGGGTATCGAGCGTGTTCGCCGGGAGGCCGGTGCGCGGTGAGTTGCGCCCCGACGGCGAAGAGACGCTCGAGGTGCGCTATTTCACCGCTACCGAAGCAAGCCAACTCCGTTGCAAACCGCACGTGGCGATGTTCCTCGAGGCCGGCTGGGCAGCACGGCAACATGGGCATTTTCAGCGGCCGACGTGGCAGCCGGCGGCATGAATGTCCCGGCTGCGCCAGCGATGCTCGCCCGATTCGCCGCCGATTCCGTACTGCTGCTGCATCTTTGCTTCATTCTGTTTGTGGTGCTTGGGGGACTGCTGGTCGTACGCTGGCACGCGCTGATGCCGGCGCACATCGCGGCCGTTGCCTGGGCTGTGTTCGTTGAAGCGACCGGCAAGATCTGCCCGCTGACGTTCGCCGAAAATCGCCTTCGCGATGCGGCCGGCCTGGCGGGCTATGGCGGCAGCTTCGTCGAACACTACCTGCTTGGCGTGATTTACCCGGCAGGCCTCACCCGCCCCGGCCAATACCTGCTTGCCTTTCTCGTCGTCGCCGTCAACGCGACGATTTACCTAACATTGCTGCGATCGCTACGGGAGCGCTGATCCATGGAAGACGACGACTCGGCCATCCACACGCTGTTGCGCACCTGGCACGAGGCGACGGCCGCCGGCGATGTCGCGCGCATCCTGCCGCTGATGGCGGAAGACGTCGTGTTTCTCGGCGCAGGGCGCGCGCCGATGCGCGGTCGCAGGGCCTTCGAGCAGGGGCTGCGAACGCTGCTGACGCACTCGCGCATCGATTCACGCGGCGAGGTGCGCGAGATCGTCGTTTCCGGCGATCTCGCGTACTGCTGGAGCGAGCTTTCGGTGAAGGTCACGCCGATCGGTGGCGGCGCCGCGACCCACCTTGCCGGACCCGCACTGTCGATCCTGCGCAAGCGCGACGGCGCGTGGGCGATCGTCCGCGATGCGAACATGCTTGCACCTCGAGCCGCACGAATGCCGTGACCACGATGCATGTTGGGCGCGAATCCGCCGTCTGCATCGGGCTCATCTCCGACACGCACGGGTTGCTGCGTCCAGAAGCACTGGCGGCATTGCGCGGCAGCGATGTGATCGTGCATGCCGGCGACATCGGCGACGGGTCGCTCCTCGAGCGGCTTGCGGCGATTGCGCCGGTGTGCGCAGTTCGCGGCAACAACGACGTTGGCGCCCCGGGGTCCGGTTTGCCGCAGACGCAGCGCCTCGATGTCGGCGGCAAGTGCATCCTCGTCATCCACGATCTCGCCGAGCTCACGGCCGAGCCGGTCGCCGCAGGCATCGACGCCGTCGTGTCGGGCCACTCGCACCAGCCGACGATCGAGCGCCGCGACGGCGTGCTGTACGTCAATCCCGGCAGTGCCGGACCACGCCGGTTCCGGCTGCCGGTTTCGGTCGGAAGGCTCACGATCGCGGCCGATCGCATCGAGGCGGAACTCCTGCCGCTCGCCGTCGCTGCTGCGCCGGCAACGGCACGCGCGGTCACGCGGAAGCGGCGCTGACGCCGGCCATGCGCGATGCGTCGCGGCGCTTGTTCATTTCACCGCACCTCGACGATGCGGTGTTCGCGTGCGGAGAATGGATCGCTTCGTGCGCGAGTCCGCTGGTCGTGACGATCTTCGCCGGGTTCCCTCCCGCGGGCGCAACCTTGACACCATGGGATCGCGAATGCGGGTTCGGCGAAGGCGACGATGTGATCGCGCTTCGGCGCCACGAGGATCGCACGGCACTCGATTCGTTGGGCGCCGCCGCCATCCAGCTCGACTTCCGTGACGACCAGTACGGCGAGCC
This sequence comes from Casimicrobiaceae bacterium, assembly GCA_035705655.1. Lineage (GTDB taxonomy): Bacteria > Pseudomonadota > Gammaproteobacteria > Burkholderiales > Casimicrobiaceae > VBCG01. The sequence continues at coordinate 19,425 of DASSVX010000274.1, read as the reverse complement.
ACGACCCACGCGAGTCATCACCGACGCATTGGCCGAGCTCGTCGCGCACGAAGCGCCGTCTGCGGTCCACGTCCCGCTCGGATTGTTCCACGCGGATCATCGCCGCTCGAGCGACGCATCGCTCGCGCTGTTCGATCGCTTCGCCACGCGTGCGTGGCATGTTTACGAAGACGCGATCTACCGCTGCATCCCGGGTGCGGTGGACGAGCGAACGCGTGTGCTGGCCGAGCGTGGTTACGTTCTCCAGCGCCGGTCGCCCGCGATGGCGCGCGATGCCGCGGCACGCAAGCGACACGCCGTCGGTTGCTACCGGTCGCAGCTTCGCGCGCTCCGCACACGCAACGCGCACGGCGACGTATTCGCGCCCGAACGGCACTCTGCACTGTCGCGCAGCGCAGGGTCGCGATGATCGGCGATACGGTCAGCCTCGTCGTTCTGACGTTCAATCGTCGCAACGAGGTGCTGCGCACGCTGTCGCGGCTCGCCGAAATCGACGCCAGCGTGCCGATCGTCGTCGTCGACAATGCGTCGACCGACGGCACGGCGGAGGCGCTCGCCAGCCTTTGCCCGCGCGTGCGCATCGTTCGCCTGCCAAGCAACGCGGGCGCGGCCGGCCGCAACGCGGGTGTGCGCGTGTGCACGACGCCCTACGTCGCCTTCTGCGACGACGATACGTGGTGGCTCCCCGAATCGATCGCGCTCGCCGCGGCGGCGCTCGATGCGCATCCGGCGCTTGCAGCAGTCACCGCGCGCGTGCTCGTCGGCGAGCGGCGGCGCGACGACCCGACCAATGCCGTGATGGCCGCGAGCCCGTTTCCGAACAGGCTCGGCGTGCGCGGCAGCGAATTGCTGGGGATGCTCGCCGGTGCATGCATGGTGCGCCGCGCCGCCTTCCTCGACGCCGGCGGCTATCATCCGCGACTGTTTCTGGGTCGCGAGGAAGCGCTGCTCGCGATCGACCTGATGACGGCCGGCTGGCACATGGCGTACGTTCCCGACGCGGTCGTGTGCCATTTTCCGTCGTGCGTGCGCGACACGGCACGCCGGTCGCGGATGAGCGCGCGAAACGCGCTGTGGATCGCCTGGCTTCGCCGGCCAATGCGCACAGCGTGGCGGGCGACGGGTGACTGGTGGGCCGCAAGCCGGCGCGATGGCGTCGCCCTGCGCAACGCGCGTGATGCGCTGCGCGGGCTGGCATGGGTGTTGCGCGAGCGTCGCGTGGTGCCCGCGCACGTCGAGAGCGCATTGCAGACGCTCGATGCGCTGCAGGCGGTGAACGAAGAATACCGGCCCATGCGACAATTCCCGAAAGTTCATCCGGGATGATCATGCAAACGATCGGCCTGCTTGGTGGCATGAGCTGGGAATCGACGCTTCCGTACTACCGGACGATCAACGAAGCCGTCCGTGACGCGCTCGGCGGACTGCATTCGGCCAGCATCGTCCTCAACAGCGTCGACTTTCATGAGATCGAGCGGCTGCAGGACGCGGGAGACTGGGCGCGGGCCGGCGAGATCCTCGCCGACGCCGCACGTTCGGTCGAGGCCGGCGGCGCCGACTTCCTGGTGCTCTGCACGAACACGATGCACAAGGTTGCACCGGCGATCACGCGGGCCGTCACCATCCCGCTGCTGCACATCGCCGATCCGACGGCGGCCGCAATCGTGGACGCGGGCCTGTCGAGCATCGGCCTGCTCGGCACGCGGTTCACGATGGAGCAGGACTTCTATCGGGATCGGCTCGCCGCGCACGGCATCACGGCGATCGTGCCCGACGACGACGAGCGCGAATGCATCCATCGCGTGATCTACGACGAGCTTTGCCGGGGCGTGGTGCGCGACGCGTCGCGGGTGCGCTATCGCTCGATCATCGGGCGCCTGGTCGAGCGCGGCGCAAGAGGCATCGTGCTCGGCTGCACCGAGATCGCCATGCTGATCGACGCCGGCGATGTTGCCGTGCCGCTTTTCGATACCGCGCTGCTTCATGCAAGGGCCGCCGCGATGCGCGCATTGACCGGCGAATCGCGACGGTTGGCGCATGCGACGGCCGCCCCGCGTCGGCACGCGCAAAACATCGCATGAATGCGCTGAACATCGATCGGATCGACCACGTCGTGATGACGGTCGGCGACATCGAGGCAACCTGCGACTTCTACTCGCGCGTGCTCGGCATGCGCGTCGTGACGTTCGCCGGCGGCCGCACGGCGCTCGCGTTCGGCCGCCAGAAGATCAACCTGCATCTTGCCGGCCGCGAATTCGAGCCGAAGGCGGCGCATCCCTCCTCCGGCTCGCTCGACCTTTGCCTGATCGCCACGGGGACGCTCGACGAGGTGATCGCGCAGCTCGAGGCGTGCGCGGTGCCGATCATCGAGGGACCGGTCGCCAAGACCGGCGCCACGGGGCCGATACGATCGGTCTACTTCCGCGACCCCGACGCGAACCTGATCGAAGTTTCGATCTACGAAAACGCCTGATCGCTCACCGCCGTAAACGCAACCAATGATCCGCATTCGCGATATCGACCACCTGGTGCTGCGGGTCGTCGACGTCGAGGCCATGCTCGCGTTCTACCGCGATGTCCTCGGTTGCAGCATCGAGCGCAGGCGCGATGAGCTCGGCCTCGTGCAATTGCGTGCCGGACGCTCGATGATCGATCTCGTTCCCGTCGACGGCAAGCTCGGCCGCGCCGGGGGCGCGGCGCCGGGCTCCGAAGGCCGCAACCTCGATCACTTCTGCCTCCGCGTCGAACCGTTCGACGAACCCGCTATCCGCCGGCACCTCCAGGCGGCGGGAATCGCTGCCGGCGAAGCGGTACCGCGTTACGGCGCGGAAGGGGAAGGTCCGTCGATCTACGTGACCGACCCGGAAGGCAACATGGTCGAGCTCAAGGGACCGCCGGCCTCATGAACGATGCCTATCCGATCGACGGCGGATGCACGTGCCGCAACGTGCGCTACCGGATGACGACGAAGCCGCTGTTCGTCCATTGCTGCCATTGCCGCTGGTGCCAGCGCGAAACCGGCAGTGCCTTCGTGCTGAACGCGCTGATCGAATCCGACCGGGTCGTCGTGCTGCAGGGCGATCCAGTCACGGTCGCCACGCCATCGAACAGCGGCCGTGGCCAGAAGATCGTCCGCTGTCCCGACTGCCAGGTCGCGCTGTGGAGCCACTACGCTGGCGCTGGCGACCTGTTCAAGTTCGTCCGCGTGGGCACGCTGGACGAGCCCGATCGCCTCCCGCCGGACATTCACATCTTCACGCTGTCCAAACAGCCTTGGGTCATCCTGCCGGCCGGCACGCCGGCGATGCCCGAGTACTACGACAGCAAGCGCTACTGGCCGGCCGAAAGCCTCGCCCGCAGAGACGTGGTACGTTCGGCGGCGGCCCGGCCGCCGTCGCCTGCCTGAAAGTCGTGTCATCGCGTTACCTCCGGTATCCGTTTAACCGGCGCTCGATAACCGCCAGGGGCCCACGCCCGGCCCGCTGGCCCGACGAAGGCAAACTCGACTCCTGCATGCGCTGAAATGAACGGCAAGCTTCTCCTCGCGGCTGCACTGACGGTCTTCGCATCCATCGGCACCGCCGGCGCCGCCGCGCTGCCCGATGCACCGATTCCCGGATCCCGGTGGGACGCCGCATTCGCCGCGTTCGCCGCGGATGACGAGGCCCATCCGCATCCGGCCGGCGGCGTGCTGTTCGTCGGCAGCTCGTCGATTCGCCTGTGGAGCGACCTCGAATCGCAGTTCCACGACCTGCCGGTGGTCATCAAGCGCGGCTTCGGCGGCTCGCAGCTTTCCGACTGCGTCAAGCACCTGAGCCGGCTGGTGCTGCGCTACCGTCCGCGCACGGTGCTTGTCTATGCCGGCGACAACGACCTTGCCACCGGAAGCGCGCCGAGCGAGGTGCTGCACCGGTTCACCGCGTTCGCGGACGGCGTGCACCAGGCGCTGCCCGACACCGAGATCTTCTACATCTCGATCAAGCCCAGCCCCGCCCGCGTCGCGCTGCTGCCGCAGATCCGCGCGACGAACGCGCTGATCCGCGATTACGCCGATCGCGAGGGCAAGGTCGACTACATCGACGTGTTCACGCCGATGCTCGACGCGTCAGGCCGACCCCGCCCGGAGCTGTTCCGGGCGGACTCGCTGCATCTCAACACCGACGGCTACGCACTGTGGAAGCGCGTCATCGCGCCCCACGTGCACTGAGCCGCGCGGCGAGCGCGCGACTGCCGGCGCGTACGACCCGCGGCGCCGCGAGCGTCGCTTGCGCAACGCCGTACAGCGCGGCAAGCGTTCCGAGGAGCAACAGTGTTTCGAACACGCTGAGATGCGGACGCGCGGCTTCGCCGATGATCGTGAGCAGTGCAAGGCAGATCAGCAGATGCGCGCTGAACACCGTCAGCGAAGCGCGCCCGAGCGTTGCGATCGACGAGTGTGCGGCCCATTCGACGAGGACGGGACGCACATGCACGACGATCAGCGCGAGCACGGCGAAGTTCAAAAGCCGCAGCGGACCGAGGTGCCATTTGTCGAATAGCGCATTGAGCATCGCGTCCGAGCCGAACGGCGCCTGCCCCACGACGTGGCGCCAGGTGAAGAACACCGCGGCGACGCTCATCGCCGCGAGCATGCCGAACCCCGGCCAGCGGCGATCGCCGATCGGCGATCGCGGCAGGTCGGCCACGCCATTGACCGCGCCGAGCCGCAATCCGACGAGCCACAGCAATTGCCAGGCCATGAACGAGAAGGCGCCGGTGGCGCCGTAAGGGACGGGCCAGCCGACGAGCGCCGCCAGCGACTTGTAGACGTGCAGGCCACCGTCGTATTGCGCGAACAGCCACAGCACGGCGCTCAGCGCCAGCAGCAGCGCCCATCCGCGCTGCGTCCCAAGGCGCAGGGCGAGTGGCGACAGTGCCAGGAACAGCACATACATCGGCAGGATGTCGAGCAGCGGCGGGTTGTACGCGAGAATCAGCCCGCTCACGAGCGCGAGATGCGGCCGCTCGAGGTAATACGATGCAAGCCCGGTGATTGCCTGCGCATTGTGCGAGACGGCGATCGGCACCAGCACGAGGAGCAGGAACAGCAGGAGGCCGATGTGCGCGAGGTAGACCTTCAGCGCGCGACCCCATAGCGCGCGCCGCATCACCGCGTAGCCGCGCGTGCGCGCCTTGTGCGCGTAGACCGAGCCGACCAGGAACGCCGACAGGAACACGAAGCCTTCGGCGGCCGACACGAATCCAAAGGGCTGCCCCGCGTGCGCGCTGAACCACGTGGGCAGATGCGTCATCGTCATCAGCACGAGCATCAAGCCGCGCAACCAATCGAGTTCTGTCTGGCGTTCCATTGCGTCGTTGCCCGTCGCCGCGGACACGGGCTGCGCCGGTGACGATGACCAGGCGCCGCGAGGAGGAGTCCGCGCTCGAAGCAATCTCTGACAGTATCGCCGAAAGAAGCGTTCCCGGCGCGCGCCGTTGCGCGAATATTCGTGCACCGGCGCGGTGCAGGCCAGCGAGCGTCGTTGCGTCGACCCTTAGTGCAGGTACGCGAACGGTGCCGCGCCGGGCGGGTGGCGGATCAACGCATGCTCGGCGGCGCGCGCGTCGGCCTGCTCGAGCGGGACGAGCATGCGCATCTCGCCCGCGACGAGGGCGGCCACGGCAACACCGTCGCGGTACAGGACGCGGTTGCCGGTAATGGCGGGGATTCTCGCGCCCGGCAGCAGCGTGCCGACGACGTTCAGCGGATCGGATGCACTGATCGACACGAAATGCGCCGCCGCAGGCGCACGGCGCGTCTCGCGCAACAGCGCCAGCGCCTCGGGCAGCGCGAACTGCTCGCCGGTGATGCTCGCGACGAAGCGGCCGCCGCGGATGTCGCCGCGCGCCTCGAGCCGGCGCAAGACGCGCGACAATTCGCGCCACGGCGGGAGCCACGCCGCCTCGCGCTCGAGGATGCGCCACGACACGACGCCGTAACGGCGCAGCAGCGCATGCGCAACGTGCTCGACGATCGCGTGTGCAGGATCGCTGCGCGTCCATCCGTGCGCCGCCGTGTCCTGCGCGGGACGAGGCGCGCGGCGCGCGAGCGACCAGCGCCCCGCGTCCTCGATGCCGAACAGCGCCGTGCGCCGATGGCGCTTGCCGCCGCCAAGGCGCTTGCGTTTCGACGACGGCGTCAACAGCGCACGAAGGCCCGCAAAGCTGTCGGAGGTGACGCTGCCGAGCGCCACGAGCTCGGCGAGCGCGTCCTCGACTTGCGTGCGCAGCAGGTGCACGCCGTCGACGATCTCGTCGTAGAACGACGCGCCGTTTGCGCGCAGGAACGCCGCCACCGCTTGCGCGCGCGCGCTTGCCGCAACGGCGTCCTCGTCGCCCGAGGGCGCGGCGGCGATCCACGTGGCCGCGCTGCGCCTTGGCAACAGCGTGACCGGCGTGGTCCGGATCACGTTCGTCGCGCCGCCGGATGACGGCGTCAATCGCGCCCAGACCGCGCGACCCGACAGGCACAGGTCGTCGAGCCAGGTGAACTCGTAATCGGACAAGCGCGCAGGGAGGATTTCCGATTCCCATGCAGCGGCCGGGGCCTCGAAACCCTGCAACTGCCCGATGATCGCGTCGAGCGCATCCGGACCCTGTCGCATGTCGTCGGGGGCCACGTGCTGCCAGCGAAACAGGAAGCGCACGAAGTCCTGCGTCGACACGGGCTCGATTTCCTGGCGCAGCCGCTTGATCGTGTAGCGATGAATGCGCGCGAGAAGCGTGCGGTCGCACCATTCCGGGCGCGTCGCATCCGGCGTATAGCTTCCGTTCATCGCGACGCCTTCGCCCGCCAGGCGTGCGAGCGCGCCTTCGATTTCACCCACGGGCAACGCGAACGAATCGGCGATCGCGCTCGCCGTGACCGGGCCGAGCGCCTGCAGGCGGCTACGCACGAGCTCGGTGAGCGCCTCGTCGCGCGACCATGCGCGCTCGGCGTATTCGGCCGGCGCGCCGATCGGCGGCGCATGCGCAGCGCCCGCATAGAGCGCGTCGAACTGCGGCAGGCGCTCCGCGGCGGCGAAGACGCGGTGCTCCGCGGCAAGCGCGACCGCCGTCGCGCGCCGGTCGTGCGCGAGCGCTTCCAGAAACTCGCGCCACCCGTCGTGCGCGCGAATTTCCGCATCGGTGACGAATCCGAGCGCGAGCAGCGCCGCATGCATCTCGTCGGGGCGTGACGCCTCCGGCCACGCTTCGATGCGCACGCGCTCGATTGCCGCGGCGTCGAGCTCGCCGAGCTTGCCCGACGCATCGTCGTCGGTCCAGCGGCGCGCCATCACCGCCTGCGTGCGCCGCTCCTCGAGCGGTGCATCGTCGAGATACGCGTACGGTCGCGCGTTGAGAATCTCCATCGCCAGGGGCGACGGCGCAGGCAGGTCGCGGGCGACGATCTCGACGTCACCGCGCTCGATGCGACGCAGAAGCCGCTCGAGCCCGTCGATGTCCATCGCTTCGTGCAGGCAATCATGAACCACCTGGCGAACCAGCGGATGGTCGGGGATTTCACGTTCGCCGACGATGTTCTCCGCACACGCGATCTGGTCGGGAAACACCGCCGCCATCAGGTCGTCGGCACGCATCCGCTGCAACGGCGCCGGCACCTTCTTCCCGCCGCGAAAGCGCGGCAGCGCGAGCGACGTGTTCGCAATCCAGCGCCACCGCGCGGTGAACATCGGTGCCGCAAGCATCGCCTGCACCAGCACCGCGCGCACCGTGTTCGAATGCAGGTAGTGCGCGACGTCCGCAAGCGCGAAGCTGTGCGACGTCGACAGCGACAGCACGATCGCATCCTCGGTGGCGGCGGCCTGCAGCTCGAAGTTGAACCTGACGCAGAAGCGCTTGCGCAGCGCCAATCCCCATGCGCGGTTGATGCGGCTGCCGAACGGTGCGTGGATCACGAGCTGCATGCCGCCCGACTCGTCAAAGAAACGCTCTAGCACGATCCTGTCCTGCGTCGGCAGCGTACCGAGCACCGAGCGCGCGTTCGCGAGATAGTCGACGAGCTGGCTCGCGGCTGCCGGCTCCATGCCGGACGCGTCGAGTGCGGCAAGCGCGGACGCGGCGTCGGCCGGCCCGGCGTGCGAACGCGCGGAAGCGAAAAGGTCGCTTCGCAAGCGCGACACGGCGAACGAAAGCTCGTCGCTCCGCGCAGGGGCTTCGCCGAGCCAGAACGGAATGTTCGGCGCCTGCCCCTGCGCATCCTCGACCCGCACGCGGCCCGCTTCGATGCGCCGGATCCGATAGGACGTGTTGCCGAGCTGGAACACGTCGCCGGCGAGGCTTTCGACGGCGAAGTCCTCGTTCACGGTACCCACCATGTGGCCCGCGGGCTCGAGAATCACGTCGTAATCGGCGGTATCGGGAATCGCGCCGCCCGATGTGAGCGCGGTCATCCGTGCGCCGCGGCGTGCCCGCAGCACGCCGTTGACCGCATCGCGATGGAGCCACGCGCCGCGCTGGCCCTGGCGCGTCGTGTACCCGTCCGAGAGCGTACGCACGACGTCGAGATAGTCGTCGTATTCGAGCGTGGCATACGGATACGCACCCGTCAGCATGTCGTAAAGCCCGCGCTCGGGCCAGTCGTGCGCCGCGACCTCGGCGACGATCTGCTGCGCGAGCACGTCGAGCGGCTTCCCGGGAATCGTGACGCGATCGAGCTCGCCGCGGCGAACCGCGTCGAGCAGCGCCGTGCATTCGACGAGCTCGTCGCGCGACAGCGGAAACAGGCGCGCCTTCGGCACGCCGTGCACGGTGTGGCTTGCGCGGCCGGCGCGCTGGAGGAACGTCGAGATCGAGCGCGGCGAGCCGATCTGGCAGACGAGGTCGACGTCTCCGATGTCGATGCCGAGCTCGAGCGACGCCGTCGCAACGAGCGCCTTCAGCTCGCCGCACTTCAGCCGCGCTTCCGCTGCAAGGCGCAGCTCCTTCGCCATGCTGCCGTGGTGCGCCATGACGTGCGCGGCGCCGAGCAGCTCGGACAGGTGACGTGTCACGCGCTCGGACATGCGGCGCGTGTTGACGAAGACGAGCGTCGTGCGGTGCCGCGCAACGAGGTCGGCAAGCCGCGCGTACACCTGCAGCCATACCTCGTTCGACATCACCGCCTCGAGCGGTGACGGCGGCACTTCGAGCGCCAGATCGCGCGGACGGACGTGGCCCGTGTCGACGATGACGGCATCGGCCGCGTTGCGGCCCACCAGGAAGCGCGCCACCTCCTCGATCGGCCGCTGCGTGGCTGACAGTCCGATCCGCGTCACCCGATGCGTGGCGAGCGCCTGCAGTCGTGCCAGCGACAGTGCGAGATGGCTGCCGCGCTTGTTCGACGCAAGCGCGTGGATCTCGTCGACGATGACCGTACGGGTGGTCGCAAGCATCGCTCGCCCCGACTCGGAACCCAGCAGCACGTAAAGCGATTCGGGTGTCGTGACGACGATGTGCGGCGGACGCTTGCGCATCCTCGCGCGCTCGTGCTGCGGCGTGTCGCCGGTGCGCACCAGCGTGCGGATGTCGACGTCGGGCGAGCCCAGCGACGCAAGCTCGGACCGGATGCCGGCGAGCGGCGCCTCGAGATTCCTGCGGATATCGTTCGACAACGCCTTCAGCGGCGAGACGTAGACGACGAACGTCTCGTCGGGCAGCGGATGCTCCACGCCCTGCCGCACGAGCGCGTCGATCGCCGCCAGAAAGGCGGCGAGCGTCTTGCCCGATCCGGTGGGTGCCGCGATCAGCACGTCGCGGCCCGCATGGATCGCGGGCCATGCGCGCGCCTGCGCCTCGGTGGGCGCCGCAAAGGTCTTCGCCAGCCACGCGGCGACGGCGGGGTGAAACAGCCTGTCCATGACACATTTTCGCACCGTTGCGCGGCGCCCCGCCGTCCGGCAGCAAACCGGCCATTGCCATGGCTTTCCGCGAGGCGTTCGGCTAATCTTCGGCGTTGCCCTCATCGTCGTTCCGCCGCCATGCGACGTGCCCAGGCTTCCTCGACGTTACTGCTGCTGGGTGCGCTCGTTGCCGGCGCTGCCGTCGGGCAAGGATTTCGTTTCTCGCAGCCCGACGACACCGCCGCACGCGAAGCGGCGGCGCGCGACGAGCGCATCGCGCAGGACCTGTCGCAGCCCTGCCGGGCCGGGCTCCTGAACCGCAAGATCATGGTGATCATCGGCGAGCGCCAGTCGAACGGCTTCGTCGAGGCGCACCAGCAGAACTACGGCCCTCACTATCAGGCCATCAACAAGCGGCTGCAGGCACTGGGCCTTCGCACGTACACGCCGGACGAGATACGCCGCCAGATCGCGCAGGCCGAGATCGACGCGTACTTCCGTAACGACCCCGATGCCGCACTCGCGGCGTCGCGGCGGCTCGGCGCGAGCTTCGTGCTGCGCGGCCTCATTTCGTCGCAGGCCACGCGCAATCCGATGATGGCGGTGAATCAGGTGGCCGTGAACATGGGCTTCACGCTGACCGGCAGCAACGGCCGCGTGATCTCCGACACCGAGGCAAGTGCGAGCTCCTATGCCGGCGCCGACGTGCGGCGCATGGCGCAGACGCTCGTCGACGAAAAGGCGGACGAGGTTGTCGCGAAGCTCTACGGCGACTACTGCCGCAACGCCGTCCCTCGAAAATGACGCGGTGCCCTGTCAGCGCTCGATGAAACACGATTCGAACCGAAGAGGAGCATTTCCATGAACGGCCGCCTTCCGATCCACGTCGTTTCCCCGTTGCTCGGCGCAGCGCTTGCATTCGCGAGCGTCGCAAGCCTCGCGCAACCCACGTTCGGCAATCCGTCGCCCACTGCCGGCAGCGAAACGTCGCAGCGCGCGAACGAGTCGGCCGACCAGGCGCTGTACAAGCCGGTCGAGTACGCGAACCGCAACCGGCAGGGCCCGGCGGTGATCGTCATCCCGGGCGAGATCAAGAGCAGCAACGCGACCTTCCTGCAGAAGTTCACGTCGAACAACATCGCCGACTTCGGCGAGCTCGAGCTCTCGGCCGCCAACTTCAAGGTGCTCGAGCGCGCGAACCTCGGACCGCTGCTGAAGGAATTCGAGCTTGCCTACAACCTCGGTGATCCGCAGGAGGCGCGCAAGTTCCTCGGCATGGGCAAGCTCAAAAGCACGAAATACGTCGTCAAGTTCGACATCCTGAAAACCGAGCAGGTGGCCGCGGCACAGCAGGGTTTCGACGGGCGCGCGCTCGGCAACATCGCCGGGGCGCTCGGCGCGTTCAGCGGCTCGTGGGGCGGTGCGCGCGCGGGGGCGGTCGGACAGGCGGCCGTCGGATCGGTGCACACCGGCGAATCGAGCGGCGTGTGGATCATCGGCATGCGCTACAAGATCATCAACGCCGAAACCACCGAGCAGCTCGCGCAGGGCTATACCGAGGAGAAGATGGAGGTCGGCGCCAAGTCGTCGTCGGTGCTCGGCGTTTCGCAATCGCAGCAGGGCGGCGTCTCTCTCGACACGATGGTGCAGCGCCTGGTGCAGAAGTCGGTGTGGGAGATCGACAGCAAGTACAAATAGCGCAGGCGGTGACCGTAGCGTGATCACCCAGCTTGGAAAGTACGAGATTCGCCGCGAGCTCGCTCGCGGCGCGATGGGCGTCGTCTACGAGGGCTACGACCCGCTGATCAAGCGCAAGGTCGCGCTGAAGACGATCCGGCCCGATCAGCTCGACAGCGAGCGCAACGGCGATCTCCTCGCGCGCTTTCGTCGCGAGGCGCAGGCGGCGGGCCGGCTCAACCATCCGAACATCGTCGCGGTCTACGATTTCGACGAGGACGCGGGTACGGCATTCATCGCGATGGAATTCGTCGAGGGCCGCGAGCTCAAGGAATGCTTCACGGCCGACGAGCGCTTCCGCATGCCGGACATCGAGCGGATCATGACGTCGATCCTCGATGCGCTCGACTACTCGCATCGCCAGGGCGTGGTGCATCGCGACATCAAGCCCGCGAACATCTTCCTGCTCGGCGACGGCAGCGTGAAGGTGGCCGACTTCGGCATCGCGCACATCGAATCGTCGAACCTGACGCAGGTCGGAACCGTCGTCGGCACGCCGAACTACATGTCGCCCGAGCAGATCATGGGCCTGCCGGTCGACGGACGCACCGATCTGTTCGCTGCCGGCGTCATCCTCTATCAGTTCCTCACCGGTGAGCGGCCGTTCGCGGGATCGACGACGACCACGATGCAGAAGGTGCTGAAGGAGGAGCCGCTGCCGCCGTCGACGCTCAATGTGCAGCTGCCGCCTGCCATCGATGCCGTCGTGCGCGAGGCGCTCGCCAAGCGACCCGACGACCGCTACGCGAGCGCACGCGACTTCGCGCAGGCGTTGCGGACCGCCATTCGCGCCACCGAGCCCGTTCGGCACGATCCGGACGCGACGATGCCGAACCTCGCCCCGCTCGACCCGCCGGCCACCGCAATGGCGAGCGCCACCGCAGCAACGATGCAGCCGCACGCACGCCCATTGTCCGTTGCTTCGCCGTCTGCGCCGGCAAGCATCGGCCCGCCCGTGAGCGGGGCGTCGCGCACGAACCAGCGCGCCGCGATGGGCATCGTCGCGGCGATTGCCGTCGTCGGCATCGCCGCATTGGCCGCAACATGGTGGTTGTTCCCGCGCCCTTCGACGCCCGATCGCTCGCAGGCAAAGGCGGCAGGGCCGATTCCGACCGCTGCAGCACCCGCGCCCGTGAAAGCGCCGGCAACGCCGATGCCCGTTGCCGCGACGGCGCCCGCACCCGCACTAGCCACGCCCGTGGCCGGGATGCCCGCGCCAGCCGGCAGGCTTCTCGTCACCGCGGTCGGCCTCGCCGACCCCGGCAACGCGCGCTACGCGAGCGACCCGTCGCTGCTGCAGGCCGACGTTCGCGCCGACGCGCGCAGCCAGCTCGTCGCGAAGGCGCTGCTGCTGATGCTCGACCGCAAATCGTTTGCCAGCAACTACGACCTGCTGCAGTCGCGGCTGCTCGCGCAAAGCGAGAGTTTCGTCGGCGACGTCGTGCAGCAGAGCGCACCGCAGGTCGGCAAGGACGGGCTCATGTCGGTGACGACGCAGGCCGTCGTCGACGTCGACGCGATCCGCCGCGCGCTCGATCGGATGACGCGCGAGGAGCGCGTGCAACTGATCCGTGCAAACGGCGATCCGCGCATCGCGGTGCGCATCGCGGTGCGCGACGAAGCGGCGCCCGCAGCCAGTGCGGCGCCCTCCCCTCTCGCGGAGAACGTCGTCAAGGAGCGTATCGCGTCGTTCGGTTTTCGCACGTGGAACGAAGGCGCCGGCGCACCGGGGGCTGCCGACGCCGACTTCGTCGTGAGCGGCGAGGCGAGCGTGCGCAGGCTGTCGACCCGGCTCGCCGCATCGGGACTCGTCATCACGAAATACGCGCTCGCGTCGTGGACGGTCAAATGCACCGACAAGGCGACGGGCGAGGAAATCTATTTCAACACGACGCTGCCGAACGCGTCGGGCAGTTACGCCAGCGAGGAAGCGGCGCTGCGCGCGATCGGCACCGGCGTGGCCGACGCATTCAGCCGCGACTTCTTCCTGACGCACGTGCCGGTGCGCGGACGCAAGGTGGCCCTCGTCGTCGCCGGGTTATCCGACGACACGGCGCAGGCGTTGCTCGCACGCGAGCTGCTGGGGCTGCCCGGCGTGATCGACGCCCGCGCGGGCCCGCCCGCCAACCCGAGAACCTACGACGTCGAAATCGCGCGCGGCGGCGGCAACGAAGCCATCGTCCGCGATATCCTGCGTCCGCTCAATGCGAAACTCGGCGACGCCTGCTTCAGCACCGGCGCCAGCGAAGGTGCCCGAATTTCCATTGCGTTCGAGGCCCGGTGTGCCGAAGGGCTGCGTGCGCGCCTCGAGTCCAATCCGCCGGCGGGCCTTTACGACGCGCCTCCGGCGCGCCAGAAGGCCGTCGTGACCAATCCCGAAACGCTGCGCAAACTCATGGTGTAGGGCGTAGTTCGGGAAACGACGATCAGTCCTCGATGCGAAAGCCCACCTTGAGCGCCACCTGATAGTGGGACACGCGTCCGTTCTCGACGTGGCCGCGCGACTCGATCACCTGGTACCAGTCGATGTGCTTGACCGTCGCCGCGGCTTTCTCGATCGCGTTGCGGATCGCTTCGTCGGTGCTTGTCGGCGACGTGCCGACGAGCTCGATCAGCTTGTAGGTGTGCGCGGCCATGGAAGTCCTCTCTCTGGTTGTGCGAGACGGATGCCGGGCATCGGCGGCAGCCAACGCCGACGGTCATTCTAGCGCGCCCTGACGCGCGCGGCCGACTGGTTTCGGCGCGGCTACTCGCTCATCGTCTCGCGCTGCTCGAGGTCGACGCGCAGCTCGTGAAGGTCCTCGTCGAGCGCGTCACGCACCGAAACGACGCCAAGCGGCCGATCGAACTCGACGACCGGCAGGTGCCTGAACTTGCCCTCGTGCATCATGCGCAGCGCGCGCAGGAACGGCTCGTCGGGATGAATGGTCTGCGGGCGCGGCGTCATCACGTCGGCGAGGCGGGTCGCGTGCGGATCGCGGCCTTCGGCGAGCAGCCGGAACAGCGCGTCGCGCTCGGTGAAGATGCCGATCAGCCGCGCGTGATCGACGACGAGCAGCGCACCGATGTTCGCGCGCTTCATGATGCGCGCCGCATCGACGACGGTGGTGATCGACGCGGCTTCCACGGGCGGACGCCCGGCGACGATGGACCACAATGAGCGAAGAGGCATGTAAAGTCCCCGTCAGTCGTTGCGCCGGCGACACGCGGCGCTCGATGCGAGGATACTCGGCCACGCAGCGCGATGAAAGGCCGCGGCGTCAGCGATTGCCGCGCTCGCCGCGGCGGGTATCGGAAAAGCGCGTCTCGTCGGACTGCGCAGGCAACCCCTCGGCGTCGCTCAGCAATCCCTCGGGACGCGCCGGGTCGTCGTCAACGCCGCCGATGCTCGCGGGATCGTTCGCGCTCGCCTCGTTCCACGCGGTGGGCGCGTTCCGCAGCGAATAGACGCGCGGACCGGCGGGTTCGAGGACCGACGCGGCGATCTGCCGCTTTTCGTCGGACTCGGCACGCACCGCAAGAAGACAGCGGCCGTCGCGCAGCGCCTCCGTGTATTTCTCGATATTCACGTCGTCCATCAGCGCGCCGCTGAACATCCGCGCAATGAAACCCGACACACCGCGGTCCTCCGGCAGCGGCTCGCCGACTTCGCGCATCGCGAAGCGATCCTGCGGCGGCATCGGCGAATCACCCGCGGCAGCGCCCTCTTCGATGCTGATTCGATCGTCGCGCACGCCTTCGGCGATCAGCCGTCGGCGCGCTTCGTCCGCTTCGGCGCGCGACTCGTACATCCCGACAACGATGTGGTTAGCCATGCGCGTTGGAATGCGATGCGTCGTCGAAGTTCGAAGCGCCCGTGCGGCAGATGTCTCACGTCAATGGGAAAAATTGCGCGCGAAGCGGGCACATTTGCCATCGCGCGCGCGCACGGTACGCTCAATTCGCAGCGCTGCTTGCGCGAACCGCGGCGTCAACGCGTGGCATGCGGGGTGCTACGCAATCCGGACAAGCAGCGCCCATTCAAGCGAATCGGGCGTCGCCAACCTGAGACAAGAGGAGTTCGAATGAGTGTCGGTCACACGCCTACGTGAAATGCCGATTGCGTCCGATATCAACAACCGGCGTACGCCCGCATCCTTGACGGGCCGCGACGGCGACCTACGGAGAACACCATGGCAGAAACCAGTGCGAAATTTGAAACGGGCAAATCGCGCGTGCAGGACGCGGGCGAGCGTGCCCAGGATTACCTCGATCGGGCCGCGCAAACGGCATCGTCCGGCGTGGACAGGGTGACGGACACCGCGCGCCGAAGCGTCGACTCGGCGGCCGAGTCGGCCAAGGCGGGCCTCGACTGGGCATCCGACAAGGCGTCGGTATTGCGCGACCGCAACGCGGCGCTGATGAATGCGGTCACCGACTCGGTGAGCGCGCGGCCGATGGTGGCGATCGGCATCGCCGCGGCGATCGGCTATCTCCTCGGGCGCATCATGCGCAGCAGCGATTGATCCGTCGCATGACCCGACGCGGCGGCCGCGCGCTCCACGGCCGCCGTTTTCACGCCAGCCGCATGGCGGCCGCGCGGGCGCTGGGCCTCGCCCTGGCGCTCGTCGTGGCCGGCTGCGTTTCGATCACGGCGAAGCCGCGCGCGCTGCTGCTGCTCGACGACGGCTCGGTGCGTGTGCAGACGCTGTCGTGCCCGCAGGAGATCGAGCGTATGCTCGCAACGCAACGCCACGCCACGGACAGTGGTCTCGATCCGCATGCGATCCACATGATCAGCTGGAATATCCACAAGCAGGCGGATCCCGGCTGGCAGCGCGACCTGCGCATTTTCGGCCAGCGCAACGACCTCGTGCTGCTGCAGGAATCGGTGCTCGATCCGCCGCTTCGCGCTGTCATCGACGCCGAAGGCTTTCGCTGGGTGATGGCAAGCTCGTTCCTCGAATCGGGCATCGATATCGGCGTTCTCACTGCGTCGAGGATCGCACCGGTGGCCAACTGCACGCAACGGGTCGTCGAGCCGCTGCTTCGCATTCCGAAATCGGCCGTCATCTCGTGGTTCCCGCTTGCCGGTCGCCGCGAAACGCTCGCCATCGTCAATGTGCACGCGATCAACTTCTCGCTTTCGCTGGGCGCATTCCGCGCGCAGTTCGATGCCATCGGCGATGCGCTCGAGGGCCACGAGGGGCCGCTGATCGTCGCGGGCGATCTCAATACGTGGACCGACGCCCGCGTGGACGCCGTGCGCGCGCTGGCGAGGCGCCTGCACCTCACCGAAGTGCGGTTCGCGACGGACCGGCGCAGCCACTTCTTCGGCCATGAGCTCGATCACATCTACACGCGCGACCTCGCGACGGTTGCGTCGCTCGCGACCGCCGTCACGTCATCGGATCACAATCCGGTTGCGGCCACCTTGAGTGTCACGCGCTGACGCGCGAGCCGGAAGGCACCGCCTACAGCACCCACGCAAGCAGCAGCACCACGAGCAACACGTCGAGCGTGGTTCGATTCATCCATTGTTGTCGCATGATCGGCGTTCTTCGACGACGCGGGCGCCTTCCCATCGGTGCCCGTACGAACGCAGTATCGGGATTGCGGCCACCGCGATGTATCGGCATCGCGCTCGAATTCATGTAGGACCACCCGCCGCGAAACCATGGATCTCATCGTGCTGCGCGCCGACGGGCTCTACTGCCCCGCCGGCGACTTTCATATCGATCCGTGGCGTCCGGTCGAACGGGCGGTCCTGACGCACGCGCACGCCGACCATGCGCGCGCCGGCAGCGCGACCTACGTTGCAACCGATGCGTCGCGCGACGTGCTGCGCGTACGGCTGCCCGGAATTCGTCTCGACACGCTCCGCTACGGCGAGCGCGTCACGCACAACGGCGTCGCCGTTTCGCTTCATCCCGCGGGTCACGTGCTCGGCTCGGCCCAGGTGCGCGTCGAGCATCGCGGCGAAGTCTGGGTGGTGTCCGGCGACTACAAGCTCGCGGCCGATCCGACCTGCACGCCGTTCGAGCCCATCCGCTGCGACGCGTACGTCACCGAGTCGACGTTCGGACTGCCGATCTACCGCTGGCGCGAGCCGGCCGCGGTGATCGACGACATCGGGGCGTGGTGGCAACGCAACGCCGACGCGGAGCGCACCAGCGTCCTCTACTGCTATGCGTTCGGGAAGGCGCAGCGGATCGCCGCCGAGTTGCAGGCTGCAGGTGCGCTTTCCACCGGCACGCTCGGATGCCACGGCGCGATGATGTCGCTGAACAGCGCGTACCGCGCGTCGGGCGTATCGCTGCCCGCGATGCGGCACGCAAGCGAGATCGACCGCAACGCGCTGCGCCGCGCCCTCGTCCTGGCACCGCCTTCCGCGGCCGGCACGCCGTGGCTTCGCCGCTTCGGCGACGTCGCCGATGCGTTCGCGTCGGGATGGATGCAGGTGCGCGGCGCCCGTCGGCGGCGCGCGCTCGATCGCGGCTTCGCCCTTTCCGACCATGCCGACTGGCCCGGTCTCAACGCCGCGATCGAGGCGACCGGCGCGCGACGCGTCATTGTGACGCACGGCAGGGTGCAGGCGATGGTGCGCTGGCTGACCGAGCGCGGCATCGACGCCGAAGGATTCGCGACCGAATTCGCCCCCGAGGGCGAACCGGAATCGGCGGCAACGCCCGACAGCGCGACGCCGCCGGGCTGATGCAATGGAAGCGTTCGCCCGCCTCTATGCCGAGCTCGACGAAACGAATTCGACACGCGCGAAGCTTGCCGCGCTGACGCGCTATTTCCGTGCGGCACCGCCCGACGACGCGGCATGGGCCACGTATTTCCTGGCCGGCGGACGGCCACGTCGAGCGGTCGCGGCGAAGCTGATGCGCGAGGCGGCGATCGACGCGGCGGCTTTGCCATCGTGGCTATTCGACGAATGCCATCTCGCGGTGGGCGATTTCGCCGAGACGGTTGCGCATGTGCTGCCGCCGCCGGCCGCCGTGACGCACGCGGGGCTCGCGCAGTGGATGCGCGAGCACGTGCTTGCGCTGCGCGGCTTGCCGCACGAGGCGGTGGCGCAACACCTGCGAAGTGCCTGGCAGCAGCTCGACGGGCCGGGCCGCCTGCTCTTCGGCAAGCTCTGCTCGGGCAACCTTCGCGTCGGCGTATCGCGGTTGCTGGTCACGCGTGCGCTGGCCGAGCGCGCATCCATCGACCCGAAGCTCGTTGCGCAGCGACTGATCGGTTATACCGGCGCCGATCGCAGGCCGACCGGGGACGACTTCCGTGCACTGGTCGCGCCACCCGCTGCGGATGAACGCGCGGGTGGGCGTCCGTACCCGTTCTTCCTGGCGCGAGCCCTCGTCGAGCCTGCTGCAACGCTGGGTCCGCCCGGCGACTGGCTCGTCGAATGGAAATGGGACGGCATTCGCGCGCAACTCGTGCGCCGCGACGCAAGCACGCACGTATGGTCACGCGGCGACGAGCTCGTCACCGAGCGCTTTCCCGAATTGCAGGCGCTCGGCGACGCGCTGCCGGACGGCACCGTCCTCGACGGAGAAATCGTCGCGCTCGACGGCGGCGAGATCGCGCCGTTTGCGCTGCTCTCGACGCGGATCGGCCGCAAGCGGCTGTCGCCGAAGGTGCTCGCCACGGCGCCGGTGGCCTACGTCGCGTACGACATCCTCGAGGCCGGCGGCGCCGATCTGCGCGACCTTTCCCAGCTCGCGCGTCGCGCGCGTCTCGCCGAGGTCGCGGCCCGGCTCGACGCCGCGCAGTTGCGGCTTTCGCCGTTGGTCGAACGCGCGACCTGGGATGGCTACGCAAAGCTGCGCACCCAATCGCG
>DASSVX010000273.1:0-7469 GCA_035705655.1 Casimicrobiaceae bacterium | reverse complement strand
ACGCTGCGGCAAGATCGGCGATATCGGGCACGCCGTAGGCCGCAAGGTTTTGAGCACGGGCGAGCGCCGATTCAAGCAGGCCGGTGTCCCGGGTTCCTCGCGATCCCCCGTGCTCGGCCAGTTGCGCTTCATGAATGGCGTTGACGACTTCGAGCGCGAGCCACGTAACGTGGCTCACTTCGCGAGCTCACGCAGCACAGCGCGACGCTCCTTCATGATCTTGCGCGCGGCTTTCATCTGCGCTTCGAATTCTTCACTGTACGGCGTGATTCGATAGCCGTCGGGTGATTCCGTCAGGTAGATGACGTTACCCTTCTCTACCCGCAGCCTCGCCAGCATTTCCTTCGGCAGAATGACGCCGACCGAGTTTCCGATTTGCGTAAGCTTGAGTGCAAACATGGGCTCAACTCCGTTATAACAATCGTTATACTACGGCGTCGTGATTGACGGGGCAAATAGCGCCTGGATGAAGACAGGTGAAATCCGCATCGGCATCTCCGGCTGGCGCTATCCGCCGTGGCGCGGCACGTTCTACCCGGAAGGCCTGCCGCAGCGGCGCGAGCTCGAATATGCGTCGCGACACGTTGCCACGATCGAGATCAACGGCTCGTTCTACTCGCTGCAGCGGCCCGAGTTCTACGCCCGCTGGCGCGACGAGACGCCGGACAATTTCGTCTTCAGCGTCAAGGCGCCGCGCTTCATCACGCACATGCTGAAGCTGCGCAATTGCGAGCAGGCGATGGCGAATTTCCTTGCGTCGGGCATTGCGAACCTCGGCGACAAGCTCGGTCCGATCCTGTGGCAGCTGCCGCCGACCTACCGCTTCGATGCCACAGTTCTCGGACCCTTTCTTGCGTCGCTGCCGCGCGACACCGACGAAGCGGCCGCGATCGCGCGCCGGCGCAACGAAAAGGTCAAGGGACGCGCGCGGCTTGCATACGGCGCGTGCCGGCCGCTGCGTCATGCGCTGGAAGTCCGGCACGAGACGTTCGTCGACGAGGCGTTCGTGGACCTGCTGCGGCGTGAACAGATTGCACTGGTCGTCGCCGACACCGCGGGAAAATGGCCGCTCGTCGAAGACCTCACGTCCGGCTTCGTCTATGCGCGCCTGCATGGGGATGCGGTGCTCTACGTGAGCGGCTACAGCGATGCTGCGCTCGAGCGCTGGGCCGCAAGGTTCATTGCGTGGAGCCAGGGCGGCGCGCCCGGCGACGCGCGCTGCATTTCGCGCATTTCGCCGGCGCCTTGTGCCGGTCGCGACGTTTTCTGCTACTTTGACAACGACGCCAAGGTGATGGCGCCGCGCGACGCGCAGGCGCTCGGGCACATCCTCCACGCGGCCGGCGCACATGTCGTGCTGCCGGGCGCACCAGCAAAGGAAACCAGCGAATGGATCGGCAAAGACGCAACTGGCTGAAGACATCGGCGGCGGTCGGCGCGGGCGCGCTCGCGAGCGGTTCGCTTCAGGCGCAGGCCGACGCAAAAGGCGAGCTCCTGTTCGCGCACGACGGAAGCTTCATTCCGGTGCTCGGCACCGGCCAGCGCTTCCAGGTGCGGCGCATCTACTGCGTCGGGCGCAACTACGCGGCGCATTCGCGCGAGATGGGCTCCGATCCCAATCGCGAGCCGCCGTTCTTCTTCCAGAAGCCGACCGATGCGATCCAGCTCGTTCCCGACGGGACGACGATCGATCACCCGTACCCGCCGGTCACCAAAAACTATCACCACGAGGTCGAGCTCGTCGCAGCCATCGGCAAGGGCGGCCGCGACATTCCGGCGGCCACCGCGAACGACCACGTGTTCGGCTACGCGCTCGGTCTCGACATGACGCGCCGCGACCTGCAGCAGGCGATGGGCAACGAGAAGAAGCCGTGGGAGATCGGCAAGTCGTTCGACCACTCGGCGGTGGTGAGCTACCTGCATCCCGCGTCGAAGATCGGCCACCTCGCGAAGGGCGCGATCTGGCTCGACGTCAACGGCAAGCGGCGACAGTCGAGCGACCTTTCGAACATGATCTGGACGGTCGCCGAGCAGGTGTCGCACCTGTCGAAGTACTACGAGCTCTTTCCCGGCGACATCATCTACTGCGGCACGCCGGAAAACGTCGGTCCGGTCGTCGCCGGCGACGTGATGCACGGGCACATCGACGGGCTGTACGACATCGACGTCAAGGTGGTGTAGCGCGCGATTCGGGGTCAGAGACGCATTTCACGATGCGACCGCGCCGTATGGACGCATTGCGCCGCGAAATGCGTCTCTGACCCCAATTACTCCGCCGGGGCGAGGCGCACGCGGTAGCCGCCCGACTTGTCGTCGCGCTCGAGCGTCAGCAGCGCGTGCCGCGCCGCCTCCTCGAGCAGCTCGTTGAACGAGCGGAAGCCGTAGAACGACTCGTTGAACCCGGGCTTCTGCCGCCGCAGCGCCTGCTTAACCATCGAGCCCCAGATCTTCTCGTCGTCGCCGCGCTCCGCGACCAGCGCCTCGATCGTCTCGATCACGAGGTCCATCGCCTCCTGCCGCCGTTCGTCGTCGCTCGAGCGTTTCGGGGGCGCCGCTTCCACCACCGCGCCGGCGGGTGTTCCCGCGGCGGCGGCGGCCGTTTTCGTCGCGCGCTTTTTCGCCGGCGCCTTGCGCTTCGCGCGCACGAGGTCGTCGTAGTAGATGAACTCGTCGCAGTTGGCGATGAGCAGGTCCGACGTCGAGTTCTTGACGCCCACGCCGATCACCGCCTTCGCGTTTTCCCGGAGCTTCGACACGAGCGGCGAAAAATCGGAATCGCCGCTGATGATGACGAAGGTGTCGACGTGCGACTTCGTGTAGCAGAGGTCGAGCGCATCGACGACCATCCGGATGTCGGCCGAATTCTTGCCCGACTGGCGAAGGTGCGGGATCTCGATCAGCTCGAACGACGCCTCGTGCATCGGCGCCTTGAACGCCTTGTAGCGCTCCCAGTCGCAGTACGCCTTCTTGACGACGATGGTGCCCTTCAGCAGAAGCCGCTCGAGCACCTTGCCGATGTCGAATTTCTCGTAGTTGGCGTCGCGCACGCCGAGCGCGATGTTCTCGAAATCGCAGAACAGCGCCATGCTGGTAACTTCGGGGGTGTTGGCCATCTTGCCTTGGTTGCGGCCGCGGGAATTCCGGGCCTCCTCTTCGCTGTATACCAGAAGTACCATTCGATCATGACCCCACCGCGCCTTTCCGTTGCCGAAGCCCGCGTGCTCGGCGTGCTCGTCGAAAAGCAGCGCACGGTTCCCGACACGTACCCGCTGACGCTCAATGCACTGGTCGCCGGCTGCAATCAGAGGTCGAGCCGCGACCCGGTGCTCACGCTGACCGACACCGAAGTGCAGCAAGCGCTCGACGACCTCAAGGCACGGTCCATGGCGATGGAGACGAGCGGGGGGCGCGTCATGCGCTATGCGCACAATGCCGAGCGCGCGCTCGCGCTGCCGTCGCAGTCGGTGGCCATTCTCGCCGCGCTGCTGCTGCGTGGACCGCAGACGGCGGGCGAGCTGCGGATCGGCACCGAGCGCATGCACCGCTTCGCCGACATCTCCACTGTCGAGGCATTCCTGAACGAGCTCGCCGAACGTCAGGCGGGCGCGCTGGTGGCGCAATTGCCGCGCTCGCCCGGCACGCGCGAGACGCGCTGGATGCAATTGCTGAGCGAGCCTGCGCTGCCGCCCGCACCGGGCGCGGCTGCGTCGAGCGCGCTCGACGCGCCACGCGATTCGCCGACGCTTGCGCAGGACGTCGACTTGCTTCGCGACGAGGTGGCGGTGCTGCGCAACGAGCTCGCCGCGTTGCGCGTCGAGATCGAAGCCCTTCGCAGCGAACGCGGCGGCTGATCGGTTACGCGAGGCGGCGTTGCTCTCGGGGCGGCGGCGCAGCGTCAGACTGCGTGCGTCAATCCAAGCAGGCGGTTCGCCGGCACGGCCACGTCGATCAGCTTCGGCTTCGGCAACTGCAGGTTGCCCATCAGCTCGATGAACGACGCACGGTCGCGACCCACGAGGCGCGCGTTGTGCCGCTTTTCATGGCCGATCGTCGACACCGTGTTGCCGCGGTAATCGTGTGCGGGCCACACGCGCGTGTCGTCGGGCAGCGTGAAGAGCCGCTCGTGCACGCTGTCGTAGAGCGAACCCGCATCGCCGCTCTGGAAATCGGTGCGCCCGCAACCTTCGATCAGCAGCGTGTCGCCCGTCAGCACGTTGCCGCGCCACAGGTAGCTCGTGCTGCCCGACGTGTGCCCGGGCGTATGGATGGCGTGCACCGTCTCGCCGGCGCCGAAGTGCAGCGTGTCGCCATGCGCGAGCTGCAGGTCGGCCGGTGAAATGCCGCACTTGAACGGCGCCACCGTCTTCGCACCGGTCGCATCGCGCAACCGCCCGGCGGCCGTCACGTGATCGGCGTGCGTATGCGTTTCGACGACATAGCGCAACGTGAGCGCGAGCCGGCGCAACAGGCTCATGTCGCGCTCGAAGCGCTGCTCGACCGAATCGACGAGGATGGCTTCGCGCGATGCGCGGTCGACGAGCACGTACGTGAACGTCGACGACTCGGTATCGAAGAGCTGATGCAGTTCATGGTCCATGCGGCATTCTCCCCGACCGCATTATGCGACAATCGCAGGCTCCGTTCCTCGCCGAAATCGACCCCGCACCTTTGGATCACCCGTCCGCTCTGGTTGCCTTGATCCTGGGCATCGTCGAGGGTCTCACCGAGTTTCTCCCCGTCTCGTCCACCGGCCACCTGATCGTCGCCGGGTCGTTCCTCGGTTACACCGGCGAGCGCGCGAAGGTGTTCGAGATCGTGATCCAGGCCGGCGCCATCCTCGCGGTGTGCTGGGAGTTTCGCGCACGGCTGATCGGCGTCGTCAGCGGCCTTGGCAGCGATCCCGTCGCGCAGCGGTTCGTCGTCAACCTGATCGTCGCATTCATCCCGGCCGCGGTGCTCGGGCTGCTGTTCGCGAAGGCGATCAAGCGCCATCTCTTCGCACCACTGCCGGTCGCGCTCGCGTTCATCGCCGGCGCGCTCGTCATTCTGTGGGTCGAGCGGCGGATGCGCGTCGCGCCGTCGCGCGTGCGGATCGACGACGTCGACGACATGCGCTGGCTCGACGCACTGAAGATCGGCATCGCGCAGTCGTTCGCGCTGATCCCCGGAACCTCGCGCTCGGGTGCTACGATCATCGGCGGCATGCTGTTCGGGCTGTCGCGTCCGGCGGCCACGCGGTTCTCGTTCTTTCTCGCGATCCCGACACTGCTTGCCGCCTGCGCCTACGACTTCCTGCGCAACCGCGCGCTCTTCTCGGTGCAGGATCTGCAGGGTCTTGCGATCGGTTTCGTCGCCGCGTTCGTCGCCGCTTTCCTGTGCGTGCGCTGGCTGATCCGCTACGTGAGCCGGCACGATTTCGTGCCGTTCGCGTGGTACCGGATTGCCTTCGGGCTGCTGATCCTCGTCACCGCGTGGATGGGCCTCGTCGACTGGACCTAGCGCCTGCCGACGCCATGGACATGAACGCGAACAGGCCGGCCGGGGCGAGGCGTTAGCGTGGGCGTGCTTTTCGCAGTGCTGGGCGTGCTCGGATTTTCGTTCAAGGCGATCCTGATCAAGCTCGCGTATCGATGGGCGCCCATCGATCCCGTCGCATTGATGACGCTGCGGATGATCTACTCGGCGCCATTCTTCCTGCTGATGGCGTGGTGGAGCGGCCGCGTGCCAGGCATCGCCCGCATGTCGGCGCGCGACGTGCGGCTGTTGATCGGGCTGGGATTCATCGGCTATTACCTGTCGAGCCTGCTCGACTTCATCGGCCTGCAGTACGTCACCGCATCGCTCGAGCGCCTTGTGCTATTCCTCTACCCGACGATCGTCGTCGTGCTGTCGGCGCTGTTCCTCGGACAACCGATCACGCGGCGCGCCGTGGCCGCCCTCGTCCTCTCGTATGCCGGCATCGCGCTCGCCGTGTTCCACGACGTGCGCGTCACCGGTGATCCGCGCGCCATCGCCTTCGGTAGCGCGCTGGTGTTCGCCAGCGCGGTCGGCTACGCGATCTACCTCGTGGGCGCGACCGGCATCATCGGCCGTCTCGGTCCGTCGCGCTTCATCGCGTGGGCGATGCTCGCCGCCACCGCATTCATCTCGCTGCACTTCGCGCTGACGCGTCCATTCGTGGCACTCGCGGCGCCGCAGTCGATCCAGCTGCTCGCGCTCGCGATGGCGTTCTTCTGCACGGTGCTGCCGACGTGGATGATCGCCGAGTCGATCAGGCGCATCGGCGCGAGCACGTCGTCGCTCGTCGGCTCGCTCGGACCGATGTTCACGATCGGCTTCGGCGCGCTGCTCCTCGACGAGCCGATCAACGTGCTGCAGATGATCGGCGTCGTCCTGGTGCTCGCGGGCGTCATGCTCGTGTCGCGCGGCGCCGGCAGGCCGCGCGCAGCGCCGGCCGGGCCGAACGCCGTTCGCCGCGGCACTGTCTGATTTTCCATACGCCTACGAATTCACCAAGGAGCACGCCATGGCGCCCGACACGCTCGAACGACCCGCCCTCGATCTCGCCGATCCGTCCCTCCTTCGCCAGCAGTGTCATGTCGACGGTGCGTGGCTCGCCGCCGACGACGGCGCCACGATGCCGGTCGTCGACCCCGCGAGCGGCGCGCTCATCGGTACGGCGCCGGTGTTTCGTGCCGCCGAAACGAAGCGCGCCATCGATGCGGCGCATCGCGCGTTCCCCACCTGGCGTGCAAAGACGGCGAAGGAGCGCAGCGGCGTTCTGCGCAAGTGGAACGACCTCATGCTCGCGCATGCCGACGACCTCGCGCGCATCCTCACCGCCGAGCAGGGCAAGCCGCTGGCCGAAGCGAAGGGCGAGATCACGATCGGCGCCGCGTACGTCGAATGGTTCGCCGAGGAGGCCAAACGCATCTACGGCGACGTGATCCCGACGATGGCCAGCGACCGGCGGCTCGTCGTCGTCAAGGAGCCGGTCGGCGTGTGCGCCGCGATCACGCCGTGGAACTTCCCGTCGTCGATGATCACGCGCAAGGTGTCGCCGGCGCTCGCCGCCGGCTGCACGGTGGTCATCAAGCCGGCCGAAGCCACGCCGTTTTCGGCATTCGCGCTTGCCGAGCTCGCCGCCCGCGCCGGCTTTCCGCCCGGCGTGCTGAACGTGATCACCGGCGACGCGCAGTCGATCGGCGCCGAGATGTGCGCGAATCCGATCGTGCGCAAGCTTTCGTTCACCGGCTCGACCCGGGTCGGACGCCTGCTGATGCAGCAGGTGGCACCGACGATCAAGAAGATTTCGCTCGAGCTCGGCGGCAACGCCCCGTTCATCGTGTTCGACGACGCCGATCTCGACGCGGCCGCCGAAGGCGCCATGATTTCCAAGTACCGCAACGCCGGGCAGACGTGTGTGTGCGCCAACCGCTTCTTCGTGCACGAGAAGGTGTACGAATCGT
>DASSVX010000272.1:0-5891 GCA_035705655.1 Casimicrobiaceae bacterium | reverse complement strand
GCTCGCGCTGGCACATCGCCGTATGCACCGGCTTCGCCGCGTTTCCTGCCGCACGCGCAAGGGCGTCGGCGTCGAGCGGCATCGTGCCGTTGCAGTTGCACAGGAAAACGTTCTTGTCGGCGAGGGTCATCGGCTGTTCACGGTGGTGGAGGTTGCCAACGGCACCGTGCCGGCTTCCGCAGCGGGAGATTCGGCGGGAACGGTTGCATCCGCGCTCGCCTCGATTGCAACGGGAGCAGAAGGCGGCAGCGCCTCGACGGCGCCGGGATCGTCCGCGGCAACGGCGTCTTCGCCCTCGGGAACGTCCTCGACGATTCCTTCGGCCGTCACGCGCGTCTTCGGCGGATCGAAGATGTAGCGCGCCTGCATCAGCGTGCGCGCGAGCGCGGGCTCGAGCGGGCTCGGCGTCGAATAGTCGTCGATGTACACGTCGAGCCCGTCCATCACGTTGAACCGGGGATCGCGAAGGAGCTTGCGCAGCGCGCTGCGCCTCACGCCTTCGTCGACGCCGGGCTGCATGAACGGCGAAAAATCGGAATCGATCGTCAATGATTCGAGCGGCGGCAGTGCAACGGCGTTGCCGGTCTCGGCGATTGCCGGCGCCGCGGCGCCTGAACCCGCCGAATGTGACGGTGCCGAGCCCATTGGATGACCGCGGTTCGCCGCCTGTTCCGGATTCGTGCCGGCGCGTGGCGCGATGGCGCGATTGCCCTCCGGTTTCGCCGCGGGCCCGGCAGGCGCGCGATCCCCGGTTCGCGCCGATTCGCTGCGCTGCCCCGCAGCGAGCTTGCGCTGCGACCAGCGACGCAGCGAGAAACCGGTCGGGTGCGGCGTGTCGGCCACTAGTGCTCGCTCCTGCGTCGTGATACCGGATCGTCGCCCACCGGGTCGTTGCGGCGCACCTTGCGCCGGGGCTCGGGCTTGTAATGCGCGGCAATGAACGGCCGCATCCAGTCGGCGATCGCGGGAAGCATCGGCACGCCGTCGACCTGTTCGCCGCCATCCATGTAGCGGCCCGCCTGGTTGTAGCTCACCGTCAGCAGCACCGGCCGCGCGGCGGGCATTGCGCCGTCGTCGAACAGTCGCCACATGACGAAGATGCGCGGATCGGGCGCGGTAAGGTTGAGAAAGTAGCCCTCGGCTTCCGTCGGATGCAGCTCGATCTCGAAGCCGCGGCAGCGCCAGCGGTTCTCGCCTTCGGGAATGCAAAGGTGCGAGCCGGGAACGGCGTCGCGATCCGGAACGAACCCGGGCGCGGGCGGCGCGATTTCGATCGCCACCGGCTGCCAGCGTTCGCTGGCCCAGCGGCTTCGAAGCGGTACACGCTCGATCATCACGTCGACGTTCTGGGTCAGCGGTCGCATCCTGTCCGGGGTTCTTCGCAGTGCGCTTCGTGCACCGAAATCGTGCATAGCCGATCATACAGCCGCAGCAAACCGAACAGGCGCCTCTGCTAACATCGACAGTCCCCATGGCCACGGTCATTCCGATCTCCGATGTGCGCGGCGCGTCGAGCGCCGCCGAACGGGACGCCTTCGTCCGCGCGGCCGCGAACGCGCCGGCGCCTGGCGACGTGTCGTCGCCCCGCGACCTGCGCGGGCGGGCGCTGCAGGACCTGCGCATCTCGGTCACCGACCGCTGCAACTTCCGCTGCGTTTACTGCATGCCGAAGGACGTCTACGGACGCGACTTCCCGTTTCTCGCGCATGCCGAGCTTTTGACGTTCGAGGAGATTGCGCGCATCGCCGCGATCTTCGTCGAGCGCGGCGTGCGCAAGATCCGGCTCACGGGTGGCGAGCCGCTGCTGCGCCGCCACCTCGAGCGGCTGGTCGAGATGCTGGCGTCGCTCGGCGACATCGACCTGACGCTGACCACGAACGGCGCACTGCTCGCCAAAAAGGCGCGCGCGCTTCGCGACGCGGGGCTGTCGCGGGTCACGGTCAGCCTCGACGCGCTCGACGATCCGACGTTTCGCGCGATGAACGACGTCGACTTCCCGGTCGCGCGCGTGCTGGAGGGCATCGATGCCGCGCATGCCGCGGGCCTCACGCCGCTCAAGATCAACGCGGTGGTCAAGCGCGGCGCCAACGAGCATGCGATCGTGCCGCTCGCACGTCATTTCCGCGACAGCGGGCACATCGTGCGCTTCATCGAGTACATGGACGTCGGCCACACCAACGGCTGGCGGATGGACCACGTCGTTCCGGCTGCCGAGATCATCGCGATGATCGACCGCGAATTTGCGCTCGAGCCGATCGACCCCAACTACACGGGCGAGGTCGCGCAGCGGTGGCGCTATCGCGACAATGGCCGCGAGGTCGGCGTCATCGCCTCGGTGACGCAGGCGTTCTGCCGCGACTGCACGCGTGCGCGGCTGTCGACCGACGGCAAGCTCTACACCTGCCTTTTCGCCGACAGCGGCTACGATCTGCGCGCACTGTTGCGCGCGCCGTATTCCGACGCACAGATCGGCAATGCGATCGGCGCCATCTGGCGCGGCCGCGCCGACCGGTACTCCGAAATCCGCAGCGCGGCGACCCGGCGCGACTCGCGCATCGAGATGTCGTACATCGGGGGCTAGCAAGCGATGCTCGCGCCTGCCTCGGCGTCGCCCGTCCTCACGCACGCCGCGCGTCCGTCGACGTTCGACGTCACCGCCGTCGACGAAAACGGTGCCGTGCGCGACGTGCCGATCGCCGGCGAGCATCCGCTGACCCTCTACGTCGACAAGCAGGAAATCCTGACGCTGATGACCCTCGGCGCGGCACCCGAGGCGCTCGCGATCGGGTACCTGCGCAACCAGCGGCTGGTGCAAAGCCTCGACGAGATCGTTGCGGTCCAGGTCGACTGGGAGACGAACTCGGTGGCGGTCAGGACGCGTCACGGCCTTGCCGACCTCGAGGCGAAGACGTCGAAGCGCACGAAGACGAGCGGCTGCGGCCAGGGAACCGTGTTCGGCGACCTGATGGAAGACATCGACAACGTGAGCCTGCCGCAGGATGCGACGCTCGCGAAATCGGCGCTCTACGCGTTGCTCGACAAGGTGCGCACGCACGAGACGATCTACAAGCAGGCGGGTGCCGTGCACGGTTGCGCACTCGCGTCGAACGCCGGCACGCATTCGGAAATCCTGCAGTTCGTCGAGGACGTCGGCCGCCACAACGCCGTCGACGCGATCGCCGGCCAGATGTGGCTCGACGCGTGCGCAGGCGACGACAAGATCTTCTACACGACCGGGCGGCTCACGTCTGAAATGGTGATCAAGGCGGCGCAGATGCGCATTCCGTTCCTCGTGTCGCGCTCGGGGCTGACGCAGATGGGTTACGAGATTGCGCAGAAGGTGGGCATGACGATGATCGGCCGTGCGACGAATCGCCATTACCTGCTGTTCACCGGCGCGCATCGCTTCCGGCCGGATCGATGACCATCGAGCGGCAGGCCATTACGGGCGTGGTGCTTGCCGGTGGACAGGGGCGGCGCATGGGCAACGTCGACAAGGGTTTCGTCGAGCTCGACGCACGCCCGCTAATCGCGCATGTGATCGACCGGCTCGTGCCGCAGGTCGCAACGCTCGTCATCAACGCGAACCGGAGTGCGGAACGCTATGCAGCGTTCGGTTATCCCGTCGTCGGCGACGCGGTCGGCGGGTTCGCGGGTCCGCTCGCCGGATTGCACGCCGGCCTCGCGGCGGCAGCGACGCCGTTCGTCGCGACGAGTCCCTGCGACTCGCCCTTCCTGCCGGCCGACCTCGTCGCGCGTCTCGCCGCCGCGTTCGACGCGCGGCCGATCGACATTGCCGTCGCGCGCACGTTCGACCAGCCGCATCCCGTCTTCGCGCTGGTGCGCCGCACGGTGCTGCCGCACCTCGCGCAATTCCTCGACGGCGGCGGCCGCAAGATCGATGCGTGGTATGCATCGCTGGCGATCGCCGAGGTGAGCTTCGACGACGAGGCCGACGCGTTTCGCAACATCAACACACCCGCGGACCTCGCGCAGAGCGCCGCGGCGGCGCACTGAAATGAATCGTCCTCCCATGGAAACGACCCGGACGCTGCGCGACGTCTCGTGCGCCGACGATTACGATCCCGACTCGCTGCCGGTCGACCGTGCGCGCACGCTGATCCGCGAGTTCCTGTCGCCGGTCAGCGTCGTCGAGCGGGTGGCGATCCGTGCGGCGCTCGATCGCGTGCTCGCCGCCGACGTCGAATCGCCGCTCGACGTTCCCGGCCACGACAATTCGGCGATGGACGGATGGGCGGTGCGCTTCGCCGACCTCGACGGGCGGTCCGAAACGAACCTGCGCCGCATCGGCGAGTCGTTCGCCGGCAAGCCGTTCGCGGGTGAGCTTGCCGCCGGTGAAACGGTGCGCATCTTTACCGGCGGCGTGATGCCGCGCGGCGCCGACACCGTGGTGATGCAGGAGCGCGCGCAGGAAACGGCGCACGGCGTCGCGATCGCACCGGGCGCGGTGACGAAGGCGGGGCAGAACCGTCGCTTCGCCGGCGAGGACCTGAAGCGCGGCGGCGTCGTATTCCGCAAGGGACAGCCGATCCGGCCGGCCGAGCTCGGCATGCTGGCGTCACTCGGCATCGGCGAAGTGAGCGTGTACCGGCGCCTGCGCGTCGCGTTCTTCTCCACGGGGGACGAGCTGCGCTCGGTCGGCCAGCCGCTCGCGGCCGGCGAGATCTACGACAGCAACCGGTACACGCTGTACGGGATGCTGACGCGGCTCAACTGCGACATTCTCGACATGGGCGTCGTGCCCGACGCGCCCGAATTGCTCGAAAAAGCGTTTGCGAGCGCCGCCGCATCGGCCGACGTCGTGATCACGTCGGGTGGCGTGTCGGTCGGCGAAGCCGATTACGTGAAGGGGTTGCTCGACCGGCTCGGCGAGGTGCTGTTCTGGAAGATCGCGATGAAGCCCGGCCGCCCGCTCGCCTACGGCCGCATTGGTGCCGCGCATTTCTTCGGTCTGCCGGGCAACCCGGTTTCCGTGATGGTGACGTTCTACGAATTCGTGCGCGACGCGCTGCTCGTCCTGCAGGGACGCGCCGATGTTGCGCCGATGCCGATGTTCAAGGCGCGGCTCGCCGCGCCGATCAGGAAGATGCCGGGACGCACCGAGTTCCAGCGCGCGGTCCTTTTGCCCGGCGATGCCGGTGGCTGGCAGGTTCGCACCACCGGCGATCAGGGCTCGGGCATCCTGTCGTCGATGTCGCGCGCGAACTGCTTCGTCGTGCTTCCGGCCGACACCGGCAACCTCGACGCGGGCGCCGAGGTCGACGTGCAGCTGCTCGAGGGGCTGATATGAGAGCCGCCGGGCCGCCCCAAGGCTCCGGGCGGCCGGGTCAGTAGTAGCGCGTCACGCTGCCACGATCGAGCGCATCGATGCGCCGCTCGAGGTCGTACACGTCGCGCGCGCCAGCAAGGTAGTCTTCCTGCGCCTTCTGCTGCTGGCGCCAGAACCACGCATCGAGGCGATCGAGCAGGCCGCGCTTTTGCGCCGCGGAGCGCGCGGTGGCGCCGGGACGGTCCCGGCGGGTATGGCCGCGACCGCCGCCGAAGCCCGCCAGCGCCGCGCCGACCAGCGAGGCGACATCGCCGACGAAGCTGTTGTTGAAGTACAGTTCGGCCGCACCCGGCGACGAAATTTCATAAGTACGCATAGCTTTCTCCATGCCCTCATGGGGCTCTGTTCCTTGTGCGCAGTCTGTTGCACTGCACAATTACAATGTAGAGGCCGCTCGCGCTTTGATCAAATCATAGTTCCGGATCAGGGACATAAGTGAACTTGATCGGACATTCGACGTCGTATTGCACTGCATGACGACCACCCGCCCCTAGCCGTGGAGCTCTACCAGCTGCGAAGCTTCGCGGCGGTGGCCGAGCTC
>DASSVX010000271.1:0-8532 GCA_035705655.1 Casimicrobiaceae bacterium | reverse complement strand
GTACATCGACCCCGGGTAGGCCGCGCAGCGGGCGTGCGTGAGTCCCGGAAAGAGCACGGCGGGCAGCGCGATCTCGTCGAGCACGGCCGGCACGCCGCCGTAGTCGAGAATCCGGCGCAGGACGAAGATAGGATCGCCGGTTCGAAGCGCCAGGAGCCGTGCCGCCTCGGCGCTGGCGCGCGCGCGCCGAAGATCGACCAGCCGGCTTCGCGGATACTCGGGCTTGCCGTCGTTGCGCCGGATGCGCAGGAAACGGAAATTCGAGTCCTTTTCCTCGGTATGCGTTGCAACGAACGTTCCCTTGCCCTGCCGGCGGACGAGCAGGTTCTCGGCGGCGAGCGACTGGACGGCCTTGCGCACGGTGCCCTGCGACACGCCGAAGCGCGAGGCGAGATCGAGCTCGGACGGAATCGCCTCGCCGGGCGCCCACTCACCGGCCTCCAGCGCGCGCTCGATCATCGAGCGCACCTGGCCGTAGAGGGGACGAAACGTCGGGGAAGGTCGCACTCTTGTATCTTATATCAGTTAGCTGACATTGACAGTACCCGGGGCGCGCGCCTACCATTGACAACTCGTGCCCCGAGGGCAATCCGGCGTTCGCGGCGCTGCAGCGAGGCGCGAACTGCGGCGCCGGCCCGACCCGGCGTCTCATCCGCAGTTCCAGGTTTCAGGAGTCCGTGATGAAAGCACCCGTTCGCGTCGCCGTGACCGGCGCCGCCGGCCAGATCGGCTACAGCCTGCTTCCCCGCATTGCGTCGGGCGACATGCTCGGCGACGACCAGCCGGTGATCCTGCAGCTGCTCGAGCTGCCGCTCGACAAGGCGCAGGCGGCGCTGAAGGGCGTGATGATGGAAATGGAGGACTGCGCCTTCCCGCTTCTCGCCGGCATGACCGGCACGTCCGATCCGCGCGCCGCGTTCCGCGATGCCGACATCGCCATGCTCGTTGGCGCGCGTCCGCGCGGCCCCGGCATGGAGCGCAAGGACCTGCTGCTCGAGAACGCGAAGATCTTCATCGAGCAGGGCAAGGCGCTCGACGCCGTCGCCTCGCGCGACGTGCGCGTGCTGGTCGTCGGCAACCCGGCCAACACCAATGCGTACATCGCGATGAAGTCGGCGCCGTCGCTGCCGAGCCGGCACTTCACGGCGATGCTGCGGCTCGACCATAACCGCGCACTGACGCAACTCGCGCAGAAAAGCGGGAAGCCCGTCGGCGCGATCGAGAAGCTGATCGTCTGGGGCAACCATTCGCCGACGATGTACCCCGATTACCGGTTCGCCACGGTGGACGGCCGCTCGCTCAAGGACCTGATCGACGACGACGCGTGGAACCGCGACGTGTTCATTCCCACCGTGGGCAAGCGCGGCGCCGCGGTCATCGCCGCCCGCGGGCTGTCGTCGGCGGCGTCGGCGGCGAACGCCGCGGTCGATCACGTGCGCGACTGGATGCTCGGCAGCGGCGGCAAGTGGGTGACGATGGGCGTGCCCTCCGATGGCAGCTACGCAATCCCGCCCGATTTCGTCTACGGCGTGCCGGTCGTCACGAACGACGGCGAATACACGCGCGTCGAGGGACTGCCGATCGACGACTTCTCGCGCGACCGCATGAACGCGACGCTCGCGGAGCTCAAGGAAGAGCGCGCGGGCGTCGCGTCGCTGCTCGGCTCGTGATCGTTGCGGGCGGCACGACGCCGGGTGCGCGGTTCCGCGCTGCGGTCGCGGCCGAGCATCCGCTGCAGGTGCCGGGCGCGATCTGCGCGTATCACGCGATCCTCGCGCAGCGCTGCGGCTATCGCGCGATCTACCTGTCCGGCGGCGGCGTCGCTGCCGGCTCGCTCGGGCTGCCCGACCTTGGCATCAGCACGCTCGACGACGTGCTGACCGACGTGCGGCGCATCACCGATGCCTGTGCGCTGCCGCTCCTCGTCGACGCCGACACCGGCTTCGGTGCGTCGGCATTCAACATTGCGCGCTCGGTGAAGTCGCTGATCAAGTTCGGTGCGGCCGCCATGCACATCGAGGACCAGGTCGGCGCCAAGCGCTGCGGCCACCGGCCGGGCAAGGAGCTCGTCGCGCAGCAGGAGATGGTCGACCGGATCAAGGCGGCGGTCGACGCGCGCACCGATGCCGATTTCGTCATCATGGCGCGCACCGATGCGCTCGCCGTCGAGGGGCTCGATGCGGCGATCGCCCGCGCCCGCGCGTGTGTCGACGCCGGCGCCGACATGATCTTCCCCGAAGCGATCACCGATCTCGCCATGTATCGCCGGTTCGCCGACGCCGTGCAGGTGCCGATCCTCGCCAACCTCACCGAATTCGGCAAGACGCCGCTTTTCACGGTCGAAGAGGTCGCGCAAGCGGGTGTGGCCATCGCGCTCTATCCGCTGTCGGCATTCCGGGCGATGAACGCCGCGGCGTTGAACGTCTACCGGACGCTGCGCCGCGAGGGCACGCAGGAAAGCGTGGTCGACACGATGCAGACGCGCGACGAGCTGTACGACTGCCTCGGCTATCACGACTACGAGCGGAAGCTCGACGAGCTTTTCGCACGCCACAAGGACCGCTGAGCCTCCACCGATGACGACGACAGAAGCGCCGGTCACGACGATCAAGCCCAAGAAGTCGGTTGCGCTGTCCGGCGTCGCCGCCGGCAATACCGCGCTATGCACCGTCGGGCGCACCGGCAACGATCTGCACTACCGCGGCTACGACATCCTCGACATCGCGGAGCGATCGGAATTCGAGGAAATCGCCTATCTGCTCGTGCACGGCAAGCTGCCGACCCGCGTCGAGCTCGACGCGTATCACCGCAAGCTCGCGTCGCTGCGCGGGATCCCCGCCCCGCTCGAACGCATGCTCGAGGCCATTCCCGCGTCGGCGCATCCGATGGACGTGATGCGCACGGGCGTATCGATGCTCGGCAGCCTGCTGCCCGAGCACGAGAAGCACGATGCCGCCGGCGCGCGCGACATCGCCGACCGGCTGCTGGCGTCGCTCGGCTCGATGCTGCTCTACTGGTATCGCTACAGCCACGACGGCATTCGCATCGACGTCGAAACCGGCGACGCGTCGATCGGCGGCCATTTCCTGCGTCTGCTGCACCGGCGTCCCCCGCCCGAGTCGTGGGTGCGCGCGATGCACACGTCGCTCAACCTGTATGCCGAACACGAGTACAACGCGTCGACGTTTGCCGCGCGCGTCATCGCCGGCACCGGCTCCGACATCTATTCGGCGATCACCGGCGCGATCGGCGCGCTGCGCGGACCGAAGCACGGCGGCGCGAACGAGTTCTCGTTCGAGGTGCAGAAGCGTTACGCGACGCCCGACGAAGCCGAAGCCGACATCCGCCGGCGTGTCGCCGCGCGCGAGGTGGTCATCGGCTTCGGCCATCCGGTGTACACGGTGTCCGATCCGCGCAACGAGGTGATCAAGGAGGTTGCGCGCGAGCTGTCGGCCGAAGCCGGCGACACGAAGATGTTCGACATCGCCGAGCGGCTCGAAACCGTGATGTGGGATGCGAAAAAGATGTTTCCGAACCTCGACTGGTTCTCGGCGGTGAGCTACCACATGATGGGCGTGCCCACGCCGATGTTCACGCCGCTGTTCGTCATGGCGCGCACGGCCGGGTGGGCTGCGCACGTGATCGAGCAGCGCGAGGACGGCAAGATCATCCGCCCGTCGGCGAATTACGTCGGACCCGAAGATCGGCCGTTCGTGCCGATCGATCAGCGATCCTGAATCGAAGCCATGTCCTCCGCCACCCACAGCACCGTCCGCCCGCAACCCGACCGGGTGCTGGTCGATATCGCCGACTACGTTGCCGATTACGCTATCGAAAGCGCCGCGGCCTTCGAAACCGCGCACTACTGCCTGCTCGACACGCTCGGCTGCGGCTTCGAGGCGCTGTCCTATCCCGCCTGCACCAAGCTGCTCGGGCCGATCGTGCCGGGGACCTTCGTCCCGCACGGCGCCAAAGTGCCGGGAACCGGCTACCAGCTCGACCCGGTGCACGCGGCGTTCAACCTCGGCGCGATGATCCGCTGGCTCGATTTCAACGACACGTGGCTCGCCGCCGAATGGGGCCACCCCTCCGACAACTTGGGCGGCATCCTGATGACCGCCGACTGGCTGTCGCGCAACGCGGTTGCGCAGGGCCGCGCGCCGCTGACGATGCGCGACGTGCTGACGGCAATGATCAAGGCGCACGAGATCCAGGGCGTCATCGCATTGCAGAACAGCTTCAATCGCGTCGGCCTCGACCACGTCGTGCTGGTGAAGGTCGCCACGACCGGCGTCGTGGCCAGCATGCTCGGGCTGTCGCGCGACGAGGTGATCAACGCGCTGTCGCTCGCCTTCGTCGACGGACAGAGCCTGCGCACGTATCGTCACGCGCCGAACGCCGGCTCGCGCAAGAGCTGGGCGGCCGGCGATGCGACGTCGCGCGGCGTGCGCCTTGCGCTGATGGCAAAAACCGGCGAAATGGGCTATCCGTCGGCGCTGACGGCGACGACCTGGGGCTTTTACGACGTGCTGTTCAAGGGCCAGCCATTCCGCTTCGACCGGCCCTACGGCAGCTACGTGATGGAGAACGTGCTCTTCAAGATCAGCTTCCCGGCCGAATTCCACGCGCAGACCGCGGTCGAATGTGCAATGCAGCTGCATCCGCTGGTCCGCGACCGGCTCGACGCGATCCGGCGCATCACGATACGCACGCATGAATCGGCGATCCGCATCATCGACAAGCAGGGCCCGCTCGCCAATCCGGCCGATCGCGACCACTGCATCCAGTACATGGTCGCGGTGCCGCTGATCTTCGGGCATCTCGTCGCCGCCGATTACGAGGACGACGTCGCCGCCGATCCGCGCATCGACGCGTTGCGCGAAAAGATCGTCTGCGTCGAGGACCCGCAATGCACGCAGGATTATCTCGACGCCGGCAAGCGCTCGATCGGCAATGCGATCACGATCGAGTTCGACGACGGCAGCCGCACCCCCGAAGTTGCCGTCGAGTATCCGATCGGGCACCGGCGCAGGCGCGCCGAAGGCATACCGCTGTTGATCGACAAGTTCCGGATCAACCTCGCGCGCCGGTTCGCCGCGAAGCAGCAGCAGGCGATCCTCGATGTCGCGCTCGATACGGCGCGCCTGCCTGCGATGGCGGTGAACGATTTCGTGGATTTGATGACGTGATGCGCACCTTCCTCGGTGTGGCGCTTTTCGCGACCCTCGGCCTTCCCGCGTTCGCGCAGGACTTTCCGCGGCTGAAGCCCGGCCTGTGGGAAATGGAGCGCGACATGGGCCGCTCGTCCGCAACGCAGCCGAATCGCCCGGCACCTTCGAATCGCACGACCATGTGCCTCGACGAATCGGTGCAAAACGACATGTTCGCCATGGCTGCCGGTGCGATGGCGGGTGCGTGCAGCCGCCACGATTTCAAGCGGTCCGGCAATCGCCTGACCGGCGACGTCGTCTGCACCCTCGGCGGCAGCACGATGCATTCGAAGTCGGTGATGACGCTCGACGGCAACAGCGCCTATCGCACCGAGATCGACACGACGTACGACCCGCCGTTCATGGGGCAGACGCACTCGACGATGGTGCTGCGCGCGCGCAACGTCGGGGCGTGCAAGCCCGGGCAGCGCGCCGGCGACGTCGTCATGCCGAACGGTCGCACGATGAACATGCGGGACATGATGAACGGTCCGAACGGACCCCATGGGAGCGTATCGCCGAAGGCTGCGCGCCCCTAGCCGGGACACCACGATGGCACACAACCTGTTCGACACGCTGAAGGAACTGCGGCTCGCATCCGGTGCGACGGGCCGCTATTACTCATTGCCCGCGCTCGAGGCGGCCGGCGTCGGCAACGTGTCGCGGCTGCCCGTGTCGGTGCGCATCGTGCTCGAGAGCGTGCTGCGCAATTGCGATGGGAAGAAGGTCACCGAGCAGCACGTGCGGCAGGTGGCGAACTGGGCGCCGAACGGCGAGCGCAGCGACGAAATTCCATTCGTCGTCGCGCGCGTCGTCCTGCAGGATTTCACCGGCGTCCCGCTCCTGTGCGACCTCGCGGCGATGCGCAACGTCGCGGCCGACCTCGGACACGACCCCAAGCTGCTCGAGCCGCTGGTGCCCGTCGACCTCGTCGTCGACCACTCGGTGATGATCGACCACTACGGCTCGCCTGCGGCGCTCGATCTCAACATGAAGCTCGAGTTCAACCGCAACGCCGAGCGCTACCAGTTCATGAAATGGGGAATGCAGGCGTTCGACACGTTCAAGGTCGTGCCGCCCGGCATCGGCATCGTGCACCAGGTCAACCTCGAGTACCTCGCCCCCGGCGTGCACGCGAAGGACGGCATCTACTATCCCGACACGCTGGTCGGCACCGATAGCCACACGACGATGATCAACGGCATCGGCGTCGTCGGCTGGGGTGTCGGCGGCATCGAGGCCGAAGCGGGCATGCTGGGCCAGCCGGTGTACTTCCTGACGCCCGACGTCGTCGGCGTCGAGCTCGCGGGCCGCCTGCCCGAGGGCACGACGGCGACCGATCTCGTGCTGACGGTCACCGAAATGCTGCGCCGGGAAAAGGTCGTCGGCAAGTTCGTCGAGTTCTTCGGCGAAGGCACCGCGTCGCTGTCGGTGCCCGATCGCGCCACCATCGGCAACATGGCGCCCGAGTACGGCGCGACGATGGGCTTCTTTCCCGTCGACGACGCCACCGTCGCGTACCTGCGCGCCACGGGCCGCAGCGACGCCGCGCTCGACGCGTTCGAGTCCTACTACAAGGCGCAGCACCTGTTCGGCATGCCGCGCGCCGGCGACATCGACTACACAAAGACGCTGCGGCTCGACCTCACCACGATCACGGCGTCGGTCGCAGGTCCCAAGCGGCCGCAGGATCGCATCGAGCTGCCCGATCTCGCGGCGAAGTTCGCCGATCTCTTCAGCAAGCCCGTTGGCGAAAGCGGCTTCTCGCAGCCGGCCGAGCGGCTGCGCCAGCGCCACAGGACGCTGCCGATGGTCGCCGGTCGCGGCCAGATCAGCGACGCGGAGCAGCAGGTGCCGCGAGCCGGCATGCCGCGCGACTACATCGAGATGGTCAACAACCGTCCGACACCCGACCGCATCGCGCCGCAAGCGCCGAAGGCCGTCGACATCGGCAACGGCGATGTGCTGATCGCCGCGATCACGTCGTGCACGAACACGTCGAACCCGAGCGTGCTGCTCGCCGCAGGATTGCTCGCGAAGAAGGCGGTCGAGAAGGGACTCACCGTCAAGCCGCACATCAAGACCTCGCTGGCACCCGGGTCGCGCGTCGTCACCGATTACCTGACGAAAACCGGGCTTCTTCCCTATCTCGAGAAGCTCGGCTTCGATGTCGCCGCCTACGGCTGCACGACGTGCATCGGCAATGCGGGCGACCTGACACCCGAGATCAACGATGCGATCGCCAGTCATGACCTCGTCTGCGCGGCGGTGCTCTCCGGCAACCGCAACTTCGAAGCGCGCATCCATCCGAACCTCAAGGCGAACTTCCTCATGTCGCCGCCGCTCGTCGTCGCGTACGCGATCGCGGGCACCGTGCTGCGCGACCTCGCGCACGAGCCGCTCGGCGAGGGCCGCGCCGGACCCGTGTACCTGCGCGACGTCTGGCCCGCGTCGCAGGAAGTCGACGCGCTCTTGAACTATGCGCGCGATCCGGCCACGTTCCGCCGGCTGTACGGCGATCTCGCGAACACCAATCCGATGTGGTCGACCATTGCCGGGTCGAGCGGACAGGTGTACGACTGGCCGGCGTCGACGTACATCGCGAAGCCGCCGTTTTTCGACGGCTTCTCGATGACGCCGCCGCCGATCGGCGACATTCGCCGCGCGCGGGTGCTGGGCATCTTCGGCGATTCGGTCACCACCGATCACATCTCGCCGGCCGGTTCGATCAAGCCGACGTCGCCGGCAGGCATCTACCTGCAGGAAAAGGACGTGTCGGTCGCGAGCTTCAACAGCTATGGTGCGCGACGCGGCAACCACGAGGTGATGATGCGCGGCACGTTCGCGAACGTGCGCATCAAGAACCTGATGCTGCCGCAGCGCGCCGACGGCACGCGCATCGAGGGCGGCGTCACGCTGCATTACGGCAGAAACGGCGCCACCGAGCAGATGCCGATCTACGACGCGGCGATGCGCTACCTGCAGGACGGCATCCCCACGGTCGTCTTCGGTGGCGAGGAATACGGCACCGGCAGCTCGCGCGACTGGGCAGCGAAGGGCACGCAGCTGCTCGGCGTCAAGGCGGTGATCGCCAAGAGCTTCGAGCGCATCCATCGCTCGAACCTCGTCGGCATGGGCGTGCTGCCGCTGCAGTTCCAGCCCGGGCAAGGCGCCGACACGCTGGGGCTGCGCGGCGACGAAACGTTCGATATCGCGGTGCCGGCCGACATCAAGCCGCAGCAGACGCTGACCGTCAGGATGACGCGCGCCGACGGCAGCCGGCAGGACATTCCGGTGCTCTGCCGCATCGACACGCCGATCG
>DASSVX010000270.1:0-3085 GCA_035705655.1 Casimicrobiaceae bacterium | reverse complement strand
TATTCGGGATCGCGGTCAGCGCGATCGCGGTGTTCGAAGGCTACAACGCGCGGCCGACGGCCGAAGGCGTTTCCACCGCAACCACACGTACCGTCGTCGCGAGCTCGCTGTCCATCCTCGCGCTCGATTTCGTGCTCACCGTATTCATGTTCAGGGGAGTCCACGGATGATCTCTTTGCGCAGGCGACGCCACGGCCCGGCGGGCCGTGCCGGCACGCGATGAGCCGCTCGACGATCGACCTGTGGGTCGGCATCTTCGTGACGATCGGCATCGCGGCGATCCTGTTTCTCGCACTGAAGGTCGGCAACCTCACGTCGGTCAGCAGCGCGCCCGGTTATCGGCTGCAGGCAGCGTTCGACAACATCGGCGGGCTCAAGCTGCGCGCGCCGGTGAAGGCCGCCGGTGTCGTGGTCGGACGCGTCGAGCAGATCAGGCTCGATCCGCAAACGTACCAGGCGGTGGTTTCGATGAAGATCGACCGCGGCTTCCAGTTCACGAAGGACACGATCGCATCGATCCTGACGTCGGGGCTGCTCGGCGAGGTGTACATCGGCCTCGATTCCGGCGGCGACACGCAGATGCTCGCCGACGACGGACGCATTGCCAAGACGCAGTCGGCGATCGTGCTCGAGAAGCTGATCGGCCAGTTCATGTTCGACAAGGCGGCGAGCGGCACACCGGCGGGCGCCGCGGCTTCCGTCGATCGCGGTGCCGCCGCTGCGGCAGGTGCCAAATGAAGGAGGACCGACCGATGCTGCTGCGTGCTGCAGCGATCTGCGCAGGCGCGAGCCTCGTGAGCGCCTGTGCGATGGGCCCGACGCGCGAGGACCCGTTCGAGCCGGTGAATCGCGTGTCGTACAAGGTGCACGAGGTGGTCGACGGCAGGATCATCAAGCCCGTCGCGCAGGCGTACGCCGACTACACGCCGAAGCCCGTCCGGCTCGCCGTCAGCAATTTCTTCGGCAACATCGACGACATGTTCTCCGTGATCAACGACATGTTGCAGGGCAAGGGCGACAAGGCCGGCAACGATCTCGGACGGGTGATCACGAATACCGGTTTCGGCGTGCTGGGCCTCATCGACGTCGCCGGGAGCGCCGGCATCCCGAAGGGCAACGAGGATTTCGGCCAGACGTTCGGGTTCTGGGGCATTCCGCAGGGTCCCTACCTGTTCATCCCGGTATTCGGCCCGACGACGGTGCGCGACGGCAGCGGCACGCTGATTCGTGCTTACGCGAGCCCGGTCAACTACATCGACGACACGCCGACGCGTACTGCCCTGTGGGCGCTGAACCTCGTCGACCTGCGCGCCTCCGCGCTGCAGACGGAAAACCTGCTCAACCAGGCGGCCCTCGATCCGTACACGTTCATCCGGCGCTCGTATCTGCAGCGCCGCCAGTATCTCGTGTACGACGGCAAGCCGCCGCCACCGAAGGAAGACGAAGAATGACGATGCCCCGACCCTTGCGCACGGGCGTGGCGCTGTGCCGCGCCGGCGTCGCGCTGCTCGCGCTCGTTGCCGTGCCGGCGCTCGCGCAGGAAGCGCCCGATGCGCTCGTCAAGCGCGTTTCGCAGGAAGCGCTGTCCATCATCAAGAGCGACCCCCGGGTGCAGGCGGGCGACCAGGCGCACATCCGCGATGTGATCGAAGCGAAGATCGCGCCGCACTTCGACATGGACCGGATGACGGCGCTCGCCGCGGGCCGCGCGTATCGCCAGGCGACGCCCGAGCAGAAAAAGCGCCTCGCCGACGAGTTCAAGTCGCTGTTGATCCGCACGTATTCGAACGCGCTCAATCAATATCGCGACCAGACGCTCGAGTACCAGCCGCTGCGCGCCGACCCGAGCGCCGCCGAGGTGACGGTCAGGACGCAGGTGATCCGGCCCGGGCAGACGCCGGTGTCGATCGACTACAGCATGGAAAAGACGCCGTCGGGCTGGAAGGCCTACGACGTGATCGTGGGCGGCGTGTCGCTCGTCACCAATTACCGCGATGAATTCACGCAACAGGTGCGCGACGGCGGCATCGACGGGCTGATCAAGGCGTTGGCCGCGAAGAACGCGGGCGCCCCGGCGAAATGATCGAGCATCCCGCGTGCGGCGAGCCATCCGACGGTTCGGTCACCGGTGGCGACGACG
Source organism: Casimicrobiaceae bacterium (assembly GCA_035705655.1). Taxonomy (GTDB): domain Bacteria; phylum Pseudomonadota; class Gammaproteobacteria; order Burkholderiales; family Casimicrobiaceae; genus VBCG01. Next base: position 945 of record DASSVX010000270.1, on the reverse strand, counting down.
GCTGGCGCTTCGCCGGTGCGCTCACGTTCGACAATGCCGCGCAGGTTTTCGCCGCGTCGCGTGCGCTCGCGCTGCCGGCGAACCGCAGCGTCGACTTTTCGGCGATGACCCGCGCCGATTCCGCCGCGCTCGCGGTGATGATCGCGCTCAAGCGCCGCGCGGCGGCGCAGGGCAGCGCGTTGTCGATCGAGGGCGTGCCGGCCTCGCTGCGCTCGCTCGCGGTCGTCTACGGCGTCGAGAACCTGATCGATTGAGCGCCGCAGAGCCGCCTCAAGGCGCGAATAGCGCCCCCTCCGGGGGCAGCGCAGCGGCGAAGCCGCAAGCGTGGGGGGGCCATACAAGCGACGCCGTCGAAGTCATCGGCATCGCGCGCCGCTTCGGTGACGTGCAGGCGCTCGACGGCGTCGACCTCCGCGTCGCGCAGGGCGAATTCTTCGGGTTGCTCGGGCCGAACGGCGCCGGGAAGACGACGCTCATTTCGATCCTCGCAGGACTCACGCGCGCCGACCGCGGCACGGCGCGCATCCTCGGCCACGACGTCGTAACCGGTTACCGGCGTGCTCGCCGCGTGCTCGGCGTCGTCCCGCAGGAGCTCGTGTTCGATCCGTTCTTCACGGTGCGCGAAACGCTGCGCATCCAGTCGGGCTATTTCGGCCTGCGCCACAACGACGCGTGGATCGACGAGCTGCTGCATCATCTCGACCTCACACACAAGGCGGACGCCAACATGCGCGCGCTGTCGGGCGGCATGAAGCGGCGCGTGCTCGTCGGCCAGGCGCTGGTGCACAAACCCCCCGTCATCGTGCTCGACGAGCCGACGGCGGGCGTCGACGTCGAGTTGCGGCAGAGCCTGTGGGCGTTCATCCGCAAGCTCAACCGCGACGGGCACACGATCATCCTGACGACGCATTACCTCGAGGAGGCCGAGGCGCTGTGCGGGCGCAT
>DASSVX010000269.1:0-9730 GCA_035705655.1 Casimicrobiaceae bacterium | reverse complement strand
ACCAGGTCGATCCGCAGACCGGCGCCATTTTGCGCACCATCGAGTCCAACCGTTTCGTCACCGGGGTGACCTGGGTCGACGGCGAGCTGTGGCACGGCACCTGGGACGGCGACGAGAGCGAGATCCGTCGCATCGACCCCGCCAGCGGCGCGGTGCTCGAGCGGCTCGAGATGCCGCACGGCACCGGCGTCAGCGGGCTCGAGTCCGACGGGACAGACCTGTTCTACTGCGGCGGCGGGGCGAGCGGCAAGGTCCGCGCCGTGCGACGTCCGAAAGGAGACAGACGGTGACCGACCACAAGACGGGAACACGCGAAGAATGGCTTGCGGCACGGCGCCAGCTGCTCGAGGCCGAGAAGACGCTGACGCGGCGCAGCGACGAGCTGGCGCGGATGCGGCAGGCGCTGCCGTGGGTCCGAATCGACAAGGACTACCGCTTCGAGACCAGCGAAGGAAGCGCGTCGCTCGCAGACCTTTTCCGGGGACGCTCGCAGCTTCTCGTCTACCACTTCATGTTCGGGCCCGACTACACGGCAGGCTGTCCGTCCTGCTCGGCGATCGCGGACGGCTTCGACGGTTTCGTCGTCCACCTCGCGAATCACGACGTCACGCTGTGCGCGGTGTCGCGGGCTCCGTTCGCCAGGTTGCAGGCGTACGAGCGGCGGATGGGCTGGACATTTCCCTGGGCGTCGTCGTTCGACAGCGACTTCAACTACGACTTCAACGCCACGTACACCGAGGAGCAGCAGCGCGAAGGCGGCATCGAATACAACTACCGGCACGAGCCGGCGTGGCAGGTGCGAAGCGACGAGGGCATCGCGAGCCGCATGCCCGACACGCCGGTTGCGAAGATGGCGGCCATGAGCGGAACCGACGCGGCCACGTACACGCGCGAGCGTCCCGGCATGAGCGCATTCGCGCTCGACGACGGCGTCGTCTACCACGCCTATTCGAGCTATGCGCGCGGACTGGACGCTCTCTGGGGGATGTACCCGTGGCTCGACCGCGCACCGAGGGGGCGCAACGAGACGGGCATCTGGTGGCGCCGCCACGACGAATACGGCGATCGGCCGGGCACGCCGTAGTGTCCGGATGCGGAAATCATTGCTATTGCGGCCGCGGCCTTGCGCCAGTGTAGACGTCGCGTTCATTTCGTCGCGCTAGAATCGCTCGCGTGACACAGGCGGGTACACCATGATGACGACGGTCGAGCCTTCCATCGCCCGGCTTGACGCAACCGAGATCGCGCATTACCGCCAGGAAGGCTGGGTCGTGCCGCGGTTTCGGCTGCCGCCGCACGAAGTTGCCCGACTGCGTGAAGCACTCGATGCGCTGATCCGCGCCAACCCGGGCGTGCGACCCGAAAAGCTCGTGTCGGCGCACGTCGACGGCGACAACGGCGAAGGCGTGCGCGGCGACGCGCGCTTTCTGGCGCTCGCGCGCGACCCGCGCATCGTCGAGCTCGTCTCGGACGTGATCGGCGACGACATCGTCCTGTGGGGCTGTCACGTCTTCTGCAAGCCGGCCGGCGACGGCTACGAAACGCCCTGGCATCAGGATGGCCACTACTGGCCGATCCGACCGCTCGCCAATTGCACCGTGTGGGTTGCGCTCGAGCCGTCCACCATCGAGAACGGGTGTCTGCGCGTGATCCCGCGCTCGCACCTCGGCCGCACATTGCACGAGCATCTGCACGAGGAGCGCACCGACCTCACGCTCAACCAGCGGCTCGCGGCCGGCAGCTTCGAGTTGCGCGACGCGGTCGACATCGAGCTCGAGCCCGGCCAGATGTCGCTGCACGACGTGTACATGATTCACGGCGCCGCGCCCAACCGATCGAGCAAGCGCCGCACCGGCGTCGCGTTGCGCTACATGCCCGCGACGTCGGTGTTCGAGCGCAACGTTCGTCCCGCCGAGGGCGCGACCGGCGTTCCCGTCGACTTCGCGCATCGCCCGCTGTGGCTGGTAAGGGGTGTCGACCGCAGCGGGCGCAACGATTTCGACGTGGGACATCGGCGTCGCGATTGACGGTACATCCAGCCCTTTGACGGAAACGTCCATTGACGGTCGACAAGATCAGCAACGTCGTCATCGTCGGCGCCGGAACGATGGGTCCCGGCATCGCGGCGACCTTTGCGCGTCACGGCTACGCGACGACGCTTTGCGATAGCGATGCGAAACAGATCGACAAGGCGCGCGTTGGAATCGACCTTGTTTTTGCGACGCTGCAAGGCGGCGGATTCGCAACCGACGCTGAAGTCGATGCGGCGCGAAGCCGATTGACGCTGGTGCAGGAGCCGGCCGGTGCAATCGCGGCGGCCGACTTCGTGCTCGAGAACGTGCCGGAGCGGCTGGAGCTAAAGCGTGCGATCTTCGCGGAGCTTTGCGCCACGGCGCGCGACGACGCCATCCTCGCCTCCGACACGTCGGGCATTCCGATCTCGACGCTGCAGGCGGGGATGCGGAATCCGGGGCGCATCATCGGCATGCACTGGTCGAACCCGCCGCATCTGATTCCGGTGATCGAAGTGGTCAAGGGCAGTGAAACCGCGGCGTCGACGGTGGATTCAACGGTCGCCCTCGTCGAGAGTCTGCACATGCTGCCGGGCATCGTCGAGCGCGACGTTCCGGGATTCGTCGAGAACCGCATCCTCTACGCGATCATGCGCGAGGCACTGCATCTGCTCGACGAGGGTGTTGCGTCCGCCGAAGCTATCGACCGCATCGTGAAGTGGGGCATCGGCTACAAGCTCGGCGTGATCGGCCCGCTGCGGCTGCTCGACATGGCGGGTCTCGACATCTACACCGCCGTCGCCGGTTACCTCAACAAGGATCTTTGCAACGACCCCGGCATTTCGACGACGGTGGCGAGCAAGGTCGGCGACGGCAGGCTGGGACTCAAGACGCAAGCTGGCTTGTTCGACTACACGCACGAGGAGATCGAGCAGCTGGCGCGCGAGCGGGGCCGTCTGCTCGTCGCATCGAAGAAGGCGCTGACGAGCTGACCCTCACGCGGCGTTCGCCGCCATCAGCCGATTCAGGATGATCCGATGCACGGCGTAAAGATGCGCGCGCATCGCCGCCTCGGCGCCTTCCGGATCGCGCGCCGCAATCGCTTCGGCCACGCCATGATGCTCCTGGTCGCGCTGCGCGAGGCGATTGGGACACGCGGGCGCGCTGCTTTGCACCCGGACGCGCGCATCGGCTCCCACCTTGCGCAATAGCGCATAGAGATCGGCCGCGAGGCCGTTGCCGCTGGCCGCGGCGACGAGCTTGTGGAACACGAGGTCGGCCGTGCTGCGCTGCATGTCCGACGGTGTCGTCGCGGCGCGCATGATCCGCGCGATTTCGAGCGGCGTCGCGCGCACGGCCGCGAGTCGCGCGAGCGCCGGCTCCAGCGCGAGCCGCACCTCGATCACCTCGAGCGGATTCGTCGAGCGGATCAGCGACTCGCCATCGGCGACGCCGGTGCGTCGCGACGAATCGAGATCACCCTGCTCACGCAACAGCGCCAGCGCCTGCCGCACGCGGTGGCGCTTGACCGCGTATTGCTCGGCCAGTGCGCGTTCCGCCGGCAGCGCCTCGCCGTTCGCGAGACGGTCGCGCAGGCGGCGCGCGAGGGTGGCGACGTCGGGTGCCTGTGGTTGAGCCTGGTTGCGCATGGTCGTGCCTCCGTCGGTTACGCGGATGCTAACGGTGTTTCATGCGGGCCACAAGAGCGATTCGTCGGGAGCTTCGGGCGTCGATGATCGGCTGCCTTGTCGCATCGTTCGTGCAACCAAAGTCGCTGCGGTTAACCGCTGGTTGACAGTCCGCTCCCGGCTTGGCACTATCGCCGCGTCGACTCCGCGAGGGACGCATCATGGGCAATCGTCGTGAACTGACGCTTTCGGGAGCGGCGAAGGAGGCGGCGCTGCGCGAGATGTACGCCGACATCAACGCGCGCAACATGTTTCCGGTCTGGGCGCGCGCATCCGACGTCGAGCACGACGAGATCCGGCAATTGATGAGCGGGCCGAAGCCGGTTCCGTTCCGCTGGAGCTACAAGGACGACATCGAGTCGTTGCTGCACCGCTCCGCCGAGCTCGTCACCACCGAGGACACCGACCGCCGCTCGCTGGTGCTCGTCAATCCCGGGCTCGCGCCGCGCCGCGCGACGATCAGCACCCTTTACACGGCATACCGGCTGAACGATCCCAACGAGATCATGCCGCCGCACCGCCACACGGCCAGCGCCATCCGCTTCGGCCTGACCGGCACGAAGAACTTCACCGGCGTCGAGGGCGAGGACATCACGTTCGGTCCCGGCGACATGGTGCTGACGCCGCGCGACACCTGGCACAACCATGGCAATGTCGGCGATGCGCCGGCGATCAATCTTTCGGTGCTCGACTACCCGCTCGTCGAGAACCTCAACGCGCTCGCTTTCGATCATGATTACAAGGAAGGCGGCGTCGCGAAGAACAAGCAGTCGGCGCGCTTTCCCACCGACTACTCGGCGCGCGTCTACGGCACCGGCGGACTCAGGCCGCGGTTCGTCGATCACTTCCGCGGCGTCGGCGGCTCGTCGCCGATGTTCGTCTATCGCTATGACGCAATGCGCGAACTGCTCGAGCGCCATCGCGACTACGCCGGGAATCCGCACGAGGGACTGCTGATCGAGTACATCGATCCGCTGACCGGCGGGCCCGTGTACAGGACGATGACGTTCTTCATGCAGATGGTGCGCAACGCCGAAACGACGCTGCCGATCAAGCAGTCGGCCAGCCTCCTCGTCGCGCCGTTCGAAGGTCGCGGCCACGCGCTGATCGATGGCAAGCGCTTCGAGCTCGACCGTTTCGACACGGTGGCCGTTCCCGGCGGCCATTGGGTCGAGTACGTGAACGACGGCGACGAACCGCTGATCCTGTTCGTCGCCAGCGACGAGCCGGCGCTCGCGGCGTTCGGACTGCTCACGCGCTACGGCCGCACGGCATCCGGCGACGTGGTCAACCTGCTGCAACGCGCGTAACCCGATGGCGCGCGCGGCGAACACGAGGCTCGTCAGCCACGTCGACTGTCCCGGCGGCGGGCAGGTGTGGTGGGACCGGGACGTTCTTTACGTGTCGCATATGCGGCCGCCCGACGGCACGTCGATCTACGACGTCGCCGATCCGAAGCATCCGAAGCTCATTGCAAAGCTCGACGTTCCGATGGGCTGGCATTCGCACAAGGTGCGCGTCGCGAACGGCCTGATGGTGGTCAACTACGAAAAATTCCGCGACGGCGCCCCCGAGTTCGGCGGCGGTCTCGGCATCTTCGACGTGTCGACGCCAGCGAGGCCGAAGCTCGTCAACAAGTGGCGCGTCAGCGGCGAGGGCGGCGGCGTGCATCGCTACGACTTCGACGGCCGCTACGCGTACATCTCGCCGACTGCGGACGGCTACGTCGGCAACATCATGATGATCCTCGACCTTGCCAATCCGGAAGCACCCGAGGAAGTGGGCCGCTGGTGGATTCCCGGTCAGCACGTCGCCGGCGGCGAGGAGTACCCGTGGGACGATTACGTCAAGCCGCGCTGTCATCATCCGCTGCGCCATGGTGACCGGCTGTATGTTTCGTACTGGCACCATGGCTTTTTCATCCTCGACATTGCCGACATGACGAAGCCGAGGCTCGTTTCCGCAGTCAACACCGGTCCGGCCGATCCGCATCCGACGCACACGGCGCTGCGCATGCCGCACAGGTTGAAGGGACGCGACATCATGCTCGTCGCCGACGAAGACGTCGCCAAGCTGCGGCCATCGGCGCCGGCCTTCGCCTGGGTCTACGACATCAGCTTCGAGAAGCAACCGACGCCCATCGCGACGTTCCAGGTGCCGGGGCTCGATACCGACGGCGCGCCGCAACCGCCGATGATGGGCTGCCACCAGCCTTCGGAACGCTTTCACGGCACGACGGTCCCGTTCGCATGGTTCGCGCGCGGCCTGCGGCTCGTCGACGTGAGCGACCCCTTTGCACCGCGCGAGGCGGGGTACTACGAACCCGACGTGCCCGAGGGTTACGCCATGCCATCGTCGAACGACGTCACCGTCGACCCGTCGGGACTCATCTACCTGATCGATCGCCAGCGCGGCCTCGACATCATCGAAAGCCGCGTGTCATGAGCACGCAATCGCGCACGGAAAATCCACGCATCGAGGTCTACGGCAAGAAGAATCCGAACCTGCCGTTTCATCCCGCGGTGCGCGCCGGGGATTATGTCTACGTGTCCGGCCAGGTGGGCAAGGATGCGGACGGCAACATGATCGCGGGTACCATCGAAGTTGAAACGCGCGCCACGCTCGACGCAGTCAAGCGTGTGCTCGCCGACGCGGGCTGCGAGCTTGCCGACGTCGTGAAGGTGACGACTTACCTCGAGGACGCGCGCGACTTCGGACGCTACAACGGCGTGTTCAAGGAGTATTTTCCCGAGGGGCGCATCGCGCGTACCACCGTCGAGGCGCGCGCCGTGATCGGCACGAAGATCGAAATCGACTGCATCGCGTACAAGCCGCTCTGATCTCAACCATTCAAGGATACCCAGCGATGATCGAACTATTGGGCCGGGCGACGTCCGGCAACGTGCAGAAGGTGATATTCGCACTCGAGGAGCTCGGCCTGCCGTACGAGCGCAAGGATTACGGCCGCCAGTTCGAGAACACGACCACGCCGCAATACGCGGCGCTGAACCCGATGAAGAAGGTGCCGACGCTCGTCGACGGCGATACGGTCGTGTGGCAATCGAACACGATCCTGCGCTATCTCGCGAACAAGACGGGCAGCACACTGTACCCGGCCGATGCGGCGCAACGCTCGCAGGTCGAGCGCTGGATGGACTGGTTGCTGGCCGAGCTCAATCCCGCGTATCTCGCCGGCTTTCGCGATGCGAAGAAGGCGGAAGGCGAACGCGCTCCCGACACGGCGACCAATCTCGGCAACGAGCTCGCCCTGCTCGAAGGCGCGCTCGGCAAAACCGCGTGGGTCGCCGGCGCGCAGTTCTCGCTCGCCGACGTGGCACTCGGTCCGATCATCAAGCGCTGCGTCGGGTTTCCGCTGGGCCTCCCCGCAATGCCGAAGACGCAAGCCTGGATCGCTGCGCTGCAAAAGCGTCCGGCGTTCCAGAAGGCAACCGCCACCGGCTGATCCGCGTCGCCATCAGCGCCATGAGTGCATCGCCGAGCAGCGCGCCGCAGGCGCATATCCTCGCGCGCGGGGTTTGCGTCGATTTCACCGTCGCCGGACGCGTGAATCGCGTGCTGCACGACGTCAGCCTGTCGGTTCCGAAGGGCGGCTTCGTCTCGCTCATCGGCCCGTCGGGATGCGGCAAGAGCACGCTGCTCAAGGTGCTCGCCGGATTGCTGGCGCCCACGGCGGGCAACGTGTCGGTGGCCGGCGTCACGCCGATCGAAGCGGTGCGGCAGCGGCGCATCGGCATCGTGTTCCAGGAAGCGACGCTGCTGCCGTGGAAGAACGCGCTCGATAACGTCGCGCTGTTGATGGAGGTGGCGCACGGCGGACGCAGCAGCGACGAAGTCCAGCAGCGTGCCGCCGAGATGTTGCGTCTCGTCGGCCTCGAGCATGCGGCGGTGAAGCGCCCGGCGCAACTGTCGGGCGGCATGCGGCAGCGGGTATCGATCGCGCGCGCGCTGGCGCTCGATCCCGAAGTGCTGATGATGGACGAGCCGTTCGGTGCGCTCGACGCGATCACGCGCGAGGAGATGAGCGAGTTCCTGCTCGAGATCTGGGAGCGCACGAAGAAGACCATCATCCTCGTCACGCACTCGATCGACGAAGCGGCGTTCCTGTCGCGCAAAGTGAACGTGATGGCCGCCAATCCGGGTCGCATCATCGAAGCGATGCCGATCGACCTGCCTTATCCGCGCAACGAGGACAGCTACGCGGCGCCGGAATTCGCGCGTGCGACGGCCCGCTTGCGGCGACTGTTGAAGGAAGGGCATCGCCAGGCGTTGGCGGCATGACAAGTATGGTCAACAGCGAAACCGCGCACGCACCGGTGAACGTCGAAGCCGGTGCCTGTGCCGGTTCCGGCACCAGCATGCGCGCCACCTGGGCGCGCTTCATGCCTCCGCTGGCGCTGTTCGTCGGCGTCGTCGTGGCGTGGGAAGCCGTGTCGCGCATTTTCAGGCTGCCCGAGTTCGTGCTGCCGGCACCCACGGCAATCGTCGAGGTGCTGATCTCGAATCAGCGGGCGCTCGCTTACGCCGCATTCGTGACTGCGCGCGAAGTGTTGTGGGGATTCCTGCTTTCGGCCGTCATCGGCGCCGCCGTCGCGCTGGTGATCGCGCGCTTCGCGGCGTTCGGGCGCGCGCTGTATCCGCTGGTCGTGCTGTTCCAGAACGTGCCGAAGGTGGCGCTGGCGCCACTCTTCATCCTGTGGTTCGGATTCGACCTGGCACCCAAGGTGGTGCTGATCGTCGTGATCGCGTTCTTCCCCGTCGCCATCAACATGCTGGTCGGCTTGCAGACGGTCGACGCGAATCTGATCGCGCTGATGCGCTCCGTGGGAGCGAGCCGCAACGAGATCCTGCTGCGCATCCAGGTTCCCAATTCGCTGCCCTACCTGATGGCCGGGCTCAAGGTCGCGGTCACCTTCGCGGTGATCGGCGCCATCGTCGGCGAGTTCGCGGGCGCGCAGGCCGGGCTCGGCTACATGATCCAGTTTGCATCCACTCAGATGCAGACGTCGCTCGTGTTCGCCGCACTGGTCGAGGTGTCGGTCCTCGGCATGCTGTTCTATTACGTGATCGAATGGGTCGAGCGGCGCTACATCGACTGGATGCCGGCGGCGGCCTGAACGACGCCGGCGCCGCAAGCTTGGCGAACGGCGTCGATGCACATCGTTGTCAACGAGAGGGGCGGTTAATCATGATGATCGGCAAATGGGTGGGGAGGGTGCTTGCAGCCGCCTGCATCGGGGCGATGGGCGCGGGTGCTGGCGCCGCACAGGCGGCGGACGATGTCTCGGTTCAGCTCGACTGGCTGGTGCGCGGCAACCACGCGATGTTCTTCGTCGCGCGCGACAAGGGCTACTTTTCGCAGGCGGGCATCAACGTCACCGCCATTCGCAAGGGCACCGGGTCGACCGATGCGTTGAAGCTCGTGGCCAACGGCAACGCCGATTTCGGCTTCGCCGACTTGCCGACGCTGCAGGTCGGTCGCTCGCAGAAGCTTCCGGTGGTGGCGCTCGCCGCCGTCAACCAGGAAAGCCCGCTGGCGATGATCTCGATCAAGTCGAAGCACCCGATGAGCAAGCCCGCCGACATGAAGGGCATGAACATCGGCGTGCATCCGAGCGGCTCGACGTACGTGTTCCTCAAGGCGTTCTTCGCCAAGAACGGCCTCGATCTCGCCGGCTTCAAGCAGAGCACCGTTTCGCCGCCGTACGAGAACATGCTCCTCCTTGGCCGCGTCGACCTCGTGCCCGGTTACATCGACGCCGAAGTGCCGGAGCTCGAGGCGAAGGCCGGCGGGCCCGGATCGCTGTCGATCCTGCTCGGCGCCGACTACGGCTACGACGCGTACGGCTCGGGGCTCTTCACATCGGAGAAGATGATCGCCGACAAGCCCGACGTCGTGCAGCGCTTCGTCAAGGCGTATCTGCAGGCGTTCGCGTTCGTCGTCGAGAATCCGCAACAGGCGGTGGACATCGTCGTGAAGGCCAATCCGGAATACAAGGGCAAGGAGTCGAC